>NZ_JRMK01000020.1:0-43778 GCF_000972925.1 Mycobacterium sp. UM_Kg1
CCCCGCCATTGAGCCCGGCCACCCCCGCAACACCGGCACCCCCATCGCCGAACAAGAACCCGCCGTCACCGAGATCGCCGAACCACCCCGACCCGCCCAACAACGACTCGTTGGCCCCGGCGAACCCATCCAGGCCGTTACCGATCAACGCCCGCCCGAACAGGTCCACGAACGGCTGGTTGATCAACTCCAGAAACGGCTGGTTACCAGCGATGAAGTCCTGCGACAAGGTGTACAGGGGCAGGTACAACTGCTCGTGGTAGAACGTCGCCACCGCGAGATCGAACTGCTCGAACACCCCATAGAAGAACTCCGCGGCATCTGCCGAGCCCGCGTCGCCGAACCCCGCCCACAGATCCGCGTCCACTAATGCCTCAGCCGGCTCCGGTCCCTCAAGCCACCCCGCCCACACAACCGGATCCAGCAGATCCTCAAAATCCGCCGCCGCCACCGGCGCAGGCGACAACCCCACCGCCAAGAACGCGGCAACAGCACTACCGGCCCCCACCGCAGCACGCCCCACCGAACGCCGACCCGACGAACGGACAACTTTGCTGTTGCAGTGACGAGCCACGTGCTGCTCCTGGATTGGCGGGTCCTCAACCGAGGGTGCGGCGATTCCGCGAAGACGGAAGCTACCTAAGCGCCGTTATGGCCGCCAATCGAAACTGGAGAGAAGTTTTCCGATGTGGACCAAATGAGAGTGAATAGGCCCTAAACAGCCAGGTCGCCTTCACTTGGGCGATGATGTCCATCACAGAAGACAGCTGAAGTGAAATTACTCATAGGGCAACTAACCGAATGGTGGTTTTTCCCTGAGAACTGACGCAATCCCGCGTCGGTGATTCTTGCCCAAGACCACGGTAACGCCCAAACGAGCCCAGCGATAGGCGTTTGTCGGGGTACTTTTCTCCACTTATCTCCCAGCTGATCCGCAGCGGTCCAGCGACGATGCCCGCCGACCCCGACTTCCAATGCCCTTCAGCCGCGCCCACTACCACGAGGAGCACACCCCACACCCGACTCTCAGCGCGATGCGCCGCGCGCCACTGGTCGCATGGCCGGCCCGCATCTGCCTGCAAGCAGACGACGGACGCAGGAAAAAATGGCACCGATGCCGTGGACAACCGTCCGGACCGGTCAGATCTTCGCCACCATCGCGTGCAACTCTTCGAAGGACCACGGCGCACAGCTCTGGTGGTCGCGGTAGCCCAGAACCGCCGGAACCGGCCGCTCGAAACGGCCCACGAAACCCCCCGATGCCAGAAAGACCGACCCGGTCACGCCGGCCGCCCGGTCACTGGCCAGATAGGCATACAACGGTGCGACATAGTCGGCGGGAGCCGGATCCAGCGACGCCCGCATGCTGATCTCGTCGAGCAGCCCGCGGGCGTGCAGATCGCGGATGTGTTGCTCGTAGTCCTCACCGGTGGACAGTCGCGTCTTCGCACCGGGGCACACGACGTTCGCCCGCACCCCGTACTGCGCAAGTTCGGCAGCCACGGCCACGGTCAGCCCGTTGATCGCACCCTTACCGGCCGGATATCCCGTGCCGCCGTAGTCACCCAGGAACGCCACCGAACCGCTGTTGACGATCGAACCGCTGCGCTGCTCGGCCATGATCGGCGCGGCGGCCCGGCAGGTCTGAAAGACCGTGCCCAGATGGGCGTCGAGCAGCTCGTGAAACTGCGCGGTGGACACCGACAGGATCGAGGAGCCGGCGGGTTCGGCGATGCCGGCACAGTTGATCAGCACGTCCACACTGCGGTATTCCTCGCGACAGGCCTGCACCAGCGCCACGGCGGTCGCCTCGAGATGAGCGGCGCCGGATACGCCGACAGCGCGGCCACCCGAACCGGTGATCGCGCCCACCGTCTCGGCGACCGCGTCCGGGTCCCGGCCGTTCACCACCACTCCGGCGCCGCACTCCGCCAGCAGGTGCGCCACCGCTTGGCCGATACCCCGGCTGCCGCCGACGACGACGGCTCCCCGGCCGGCGAGCAAGTCCGGCGCGCCGTGCTGCGTCACTTGCCCTTCTGCTTGTCCAGCACCGCCGTGACGTTGGCCTTCTTGTCTTCGCCCTTGCCTTCGGCGGCGGCCTTGTTGCGCTTGGCGATCACCTTCTCGACCACGGCGTTGAGCACCGAACCCCGCGGAAAACCCACGTAGTGGGTGATGAAGATCGCCATCTCCCGCAGCTCGTCCTCAGTGAGCTCGCCGTTGTGCAGGGCCGCGTTGACCTGGATCTCCGCCAGATCCTTGTCGCCGACCGAGGTGACCACCGTCAGTGTCATCAACCGCTTGTCGCGCATGGAAAGCCCCGGGCGGCTCCAGATTCGGCCGAACAGGTGATCGGCGGTGAGCGCGAAGTACTCGCCCGGCATGTCGGGCATCTCCCAGGCGTAGACCTCATTCATCTTGGCCAGCCCGGTACGGCGCAGTTCGTCCATCAGATCTCTCCTAATCCTCGGCGTGCGGCACACCCAGGCCGGCCGCGAGTTGGGTCAATGCCACCTGGGCGAGCGGGAGGTCGACCCCGTTGGCCTGCCCCAGGCCCAGCGCGAGACGCAGGTCCTTCTCCCCGAGCTCACGGGTGTGGGTGAAGGCCTCGCGCAGGAAATGCCCTTCCGGTAGCGGGGCCGTGGAGTCGAGAAACATAATCGCGCCGGGTCCGCCGGCGAGGGCATCGGTGTGCCGCACCACCCGGCCCAGGGCCTGCAGATCCAGCCCCGCCGCCTCGGCCAACTTCATAGCCTCGCCGGCCGCCGCAAAGCCGGTGAACGTCAACATGTTGCGCGCCAGCTTCATCCGGGTTCCAGCGCCGGGCCGCCCGGCGTGGATCACCAACGACGCCCACTGCTTGAACGCCGGCTTGATCTGTTCGTAGACCGCCCGCTCGGCACCGACCATGGTGGCCAGTTGGCCCTTCTCAGCCGCACCGGCACCACCGCTGACCGGTGCGTCGATGACGTGAATACCCTGCTGCGCCAGCTCTTCGGCCAACTCGGCGGCCGTGGTGTCGGCGATCGTCGAGTGAATCGCGATGACGGTCCCCGGCTTGGCCGTGGTCACCAGTTCGGCGACCACCTGGCGGACCTGGGCATCGTCGAGCACCGTGATGCTGATGATGTCGGCGCTCGCTCCGACCTCGGCGATACTGTCGGCGGCGCGGGCCCCGGCCTGCGCCAGTGGCGCCATCGCCTCAGCACGCAGGTCGAATACCGTCAGACCGCCGGGCCATTCGACCAGCCGCTGGGCCATCGGCGCACCCATGTTCCCCAGCCCGATATAGCCCAGGCGGGGTGTTTCCGTTGCCGTCATACGTTCGGGCTCCTTCTCATCGCTTCGTCACCTTCGCCGTGCGGCCGGGGATCCCGGCACTCCGTCTGCGCCGGTCAGGAGCGGATGATCTGTCCACCATCAACGTTGAAGATCTGACCGGTGATCCACGACGCCTGGTCCGACAGCAGGAACAGACACATCGGGACGAGATCCTCGGGCGTGCCCATCCGGGCCAGCGGCAGCTGCTGCACCATCTGCTTGACGATGGCCTGCGGGGTGGTGACCCGGTTGGCCTCGGTGTCGATCGGCCCGGGCGCGATCGCGTTGATCCGGATGTTGCGCCAGCCCAGTTCGCGAGATAGCTGTTGGGTCAGGCCGTTGACGCCCACCTTGGCCAAGCCGTAGAAGTTGGCGTAAACCCATGCCGCCGTGGAGGACTGGTTGACGATGGCGCCACCGCCGCGCTGGGTCATGTGCTCGTAGACAGCCCGGGTGCAGATCAGCGCACCGTCGAGGTTGACGCGCATGAACTTCTCGTAGTAGTCCCAGGGAACGGTCAACAGACCGTCGAGCTTCATTCCACCGAAGATCGCGGCGTTGTTGACCAGGTAGTCGATCCCGCCGAACTCCGCCACGGCGGCAGCCGCCATCGCCTGGGCCGACTCCACGTCGGAGACATCGACCGGCACGGCGATGGCCTTGCCTCCGTCGGCGACGATCTGCTCGGCCACGGCCTTCGCGCCGTCGAGGTTGATGTCGGCGACCACCACCGCGGCACCGCCTGCGGCCAGGGCCTGGGCGTAGGCCTGCCCGATCCCGCCACCGGAGCCGGTGACAATTGCCACCTTGTCGTCGAATTGGCCCATCTGTTGTTCTCCCTTGATCCGGTGTTTGTCGCTAGTTCGCCGCTGTGGCAATGGCTTTGATTTCCAGGTATTCCTCGAATCCGGCCAAGCCCATTTCCCGGCCGTTGCCGGACTGCTTGTATCCGCCGAACGGCACATCCGCGGAGTACCAGACGCCGCCGTTGACGTTGACGGTGCCGGCTCGCAACCGTGCCGCCACCCCGGCCGCCCGCTGCGGGTCGGCGCCGTAGACGGTGCCGGACAACCCGTAGGGCGAGTCGTTGGCGATGCGGACCGCGTCGTCGTCGCCGTCATGCGGGATCACGGTGAGCACGGGCCCGAAGATCTCCTCGCGGGCCACCCGCGCCTCATTGGTCAACCCGGCGATCACGGTGGGCTCGATGAAGAAGCCGGCGGGCTGGTCGGCCGGACGTCCACCACCGCAGGCGAACTCACCGCCCTCGGCGATGGCGAGGTCCAGGTAGCTTTGCACCCGGTCGCGCTGGCGCGCCGAGATCAGCGGTCCGCAGACAGTCCCGGGCTTGGACGGGTCGCCGGGCTTGATCGAGCCCATGGTGCGGGCGGCGATGGCGACCGCCTCGTCGTAGCGGGCCCGCGGCACCACCAAGCGGGTGGTGATGGCGCAGCCCTGCCCGGCGTGCAGACAGACCGAGAATGCGGCCACCGAGCAGGCCGCAGCCAGGTCGGCGTCGTCGAGCACCAGGAACGCGGACTTGCCGCCCAACTCCAGGAACACCTTCTTGATGGTGGCGGCGGCATCGGCCATCACGCTGCGCCCCGTGGCCGTCGATCCGGTGAAGGAAACCATGTCCACCCGGGGGTCTTTGGCCAACATGGCGCCCAGCGCATGGTCGGTCGAGGTGACGATGTTGACCACACCCGGGGGGATGTCGCTGTTCGCGACGATCAGCTCTCCGAGCACCGCGGCAACCCACGGGGTGTCGGGCGCCGGCTTGAGGACGACGGTGTTGCCGGCGGCCAGCGCGGGGCCCAACTTGGCCAGGTTGATCTGGTGCGGGAAATTCCACGGGGTGATGGCGCCCACCACGCCGACCGCCTCGCGCACCACCGTGCGCCGCGTCGGGATGCCCAGCGGGGCAGCCTGCCCGAGATCCTGTGTCCACGCATAACTCTCGGCCGTGTCGGCGGCGAACCCGAGGTCGCCGATCGGCCCTTCCAACTGCGCGCCGGCCGTCAGCATCCGCGGCGCGCCCACGTCGGCGATAGTCAGCTCCCGCAGTTCCTCGACGTGCTCGCGCATCGCGTCGCGCAGCTGGCGCACACACCGCACCCGCAGCTCGGTGTTGGTCGACCAGTCAGTCTCATCGAAGGCCCGGCGCGCCGCACCGATGGCGCGGTCCATGTCGGCGGCGTCGGCATTGGCCGCCTCACCGAGCACCTCTTCGGTGGCCGGGTTGACGGTGGCGAAGCCGCCGGCTCCCCCCGAGGTCAGCTCGCCGCCGATGAGCAGCCGGCTCCCGCCGTCAGCCAGTAACGCCATCAGTCACTCCCACAGCTAGGTCGCAGTTGTCGCGTGGCGAACACCGCGAAAATAGACACATGTCCGTTATCGCCCCGTCGAACCCTAGACCGACAGTTGCCGAACCCGCAACCCTGTCGGCGTAAAACCGTTTATTCCCAGGGGACTTGCCGAACGATTCGCCATTCAGCTACGTTGGACACGTGTCCAGCGAATCGGTGGCGGCAGTCGCAGCGTCCAACGCTGCCCCGGCCGAGCCGGGAACTGCAACCAGCCCGGCCGCACCCCGGAACCGGCGCCAGGAGGAGACCTTCCGCAAGGTGCTGAGCGCCGGAGTGGAGATGCTGCGGGAGAAGTCGTACGCCGACCTGACCGTTCGCGCGGTCGCGGCGCGCGCCAAGGTCGCGCCGGCGACCGCCTACACCTATTTCTCGTCGAAGAATCATCTGATCGCCGAGGTGTATCTGGACTTGGTTCGCCAGGTCCCCTACTTCACCGACGTCAACGAGCCGATGCCGAGCCGGGTCAACCAGGCGCTGCGCCACCTGGCGCTGGTGGTCGCCGATGAGCCCGAGGTCGCGGCAGCCTGCACGGCGGCGCTGCTCAGCGGCAACAGCGACCCCGCCGTGCGGGCGGTGCGTGATCGCATCGGCGCCGAGATCCACCGGCGCATCACCTCGGCGTTCGGGCCCGGCGCAGACCCGCAGAAGGTCTCGGCCCTGGAGATGACCTTCTTCGGCGCCCTGGTCAACGCCGGCAGCGGCGCCTTCACCTACCACCAGATCACCGATCGGCTGGCCTACGTCGTCAACCTGATCCTCGAACCAGGAGCCCCGTGATGAGCCCGCAGGCTGTGACATCCGACCCCCCGGTCCTCAACCCGTACGACTACGACTTTCACGAGGATCCGTTCCCCTACTACCGGCGGCTGCGCGACGAGGCCCCGGTTTATCACAACTCCGAGCTCAACTTCTGGGCGATTTCGCGCCACCAGGATGTGCTGCACGGGTTCCGCAACAGCGAAGCCCTGTCCAACCGGGACGGGGTCTCCCTGGACCCGGTCTCACGCGGCCCGCATGCCCAGCTGGTGATGTCGTTTCTGGCCATGGACGATCCGCAGCACCTGCGGCTGCGGACCCTGGTGTCCAAGGGCTTCACCCCACGCCGGATCCGGGAGCTGGAACCGCAGGTGATCCGGCTGGCGCGCCAGCATCTGGACAATGCGATCCAGCCCGGAGCGGACGGCACCTGCGAGTTCGACTTCATCAATGACTTCGCCGGCAAGCTGCCGATGGACGTCATCTCAGAGCTGATGGGTGTGCCCGAGGCCGACCGGGCGCGGATCCGGGAACTTGCCGACGGGGTGCTGCACCGCGAGGACGGGGTGACCGACGTTCCGCAGTCGGCGATCCAGGCGTCGGTGGACCTGATGACCTACTACAACGAGATGATCGCCGAGTTCAAGAAGCGCCCCGCGGACAATCTCACCTCGGCGCTGCTGGAGACCGAGGTCGACGGCGACCGGCTGGGCGACCAGGAGATCTTGGCGTTCCTGTTCCTGATGGTGATCGCCGGCAACGAAACCACCACCAAACTGCTGGGCAGCTCGGTCTACTGGGGCCACCGCAACCGCGACCAGCTTGCGTCGGTGTTCGCCGACCGCTCGCGGATTCCGCTGTGGGTTGAGGAGACACTGCGTTACGACACCCCCAGCCAGATCCTGGCGCGGACCGTCGCGCAGGACTACACCCTGCACGGAACCACCATTCCCGCCGACTCGGTGGTGCTGCTGCTGCCCGGTTCCGGAAACCGCGACGAACGCGTCTTCGATGCCCCCGACAGCTTCCGGATCGGCCGTGACATCGGCTCCAAGCTGCTCAGTTTCGGCAGCGGGGCCCATTTCTGCCTCGGCGCACACCTGGCCCGGATGGAGGCGCGGGTGGCGCTCGACGAACTGTTCAACCGGATCAGCGACTACCAGGTCGACGAGGCCAACGCCGTGCGGGTGCACTCCTCCAACGTGCGCGGCTTCGCCGACCTGCCGATCACCGTCAAGGAGGCATAAGTGCCACGTTTCGACCCGTCCCCCGCCCGGCGGCCCGCCATCATCACGGGCGCGTCCTCGGGTATCGGCGCGGCCACCGCAGAAGAGTTGGCGCGCCGCGGATTCCCGGTGGCGCTCGGCGCCCGCCGCACCGACCGCCTTGCCGACCTGGTGGGCAAGATCCGCGACAACGGTGGCGAGGCAGTGGCATTCAGCCTGGACGTGACCGACGCCGACTCGGTCAAATCCTTCGTGGCGCAAAGCATCGACGCACTCGGCGACATCGAGTTGCTGGTTTCCGGCGCAGGCGACATGTACCCCGGCCGCATTCACGAGCTGCCCACCGAGGCATTCAACGACCAGATCCAGGTACACCTGGTCGGCGCCAACCGGCTGGCCACCGCGGTACTGCCCGACATGGTCGCCCGCCGGCGCGGCGACGTCATCTTCGTCGGTTCGGACGTCGCACTGCACCAGCGCCCGCACATGGGCGCCTACGGCGCCGCGAAAGCCGCGCTGGTCGCGATGGTGCGCAACCTGCGGATGGAATTGGAGGGCAGCGGGGTACGGGCCTCCATCGTCCACCCGGGGCCGACCCTGACCGAGATGGGCTGGAAGTTGTCGGCCGAACAGGTCGGACCGATGCTGGAGGACTGGGCCAAATGGGGCCAGGCTCGGCACAGCTACTTCCTTCGCCCAGAGGATCTGGCCCGAGCCATCGCGTTCGTCGCGGAGACGCCGCGCGGCGCACACATCGTCGACATGGAGGTGCAGCCGGAGGCGCCCCTGCTCGACACCGCCTCCGATCGCTACCACCTGCAACTGGGTGAGGAAGGAATGCCGTCATGACCCGCGAGATCGACGATGCCGCCGCCGGAGAAGCAGTGGCGGCGCTGGCGACAGAGGTTCCCCGGGTGTCGGGGGGCCAGGCCGAACACGGCCACCTCGAAGAGTTCCGCACCGACCCGATCGCGTTGATGCAGCGGGTCCGCGACGAGTGCGGCGACGTCGGCTGGTTCGATTTGGCCGGACGCAAGGTGGTCCTGCTGACCGGCGCCGAAGCCAACGAGTTCTTCTTCCGCTCCACCGACGACGACCTCGACCAGGCTGCGGCCTACCCCTTCATGACCCCGATTTTCGGCAACGGCGTGGTGTTCGACGCACCGCCGGAGCGGCGCGCAGAGATGTTGCACAACACCGCACTTCGCGGTGAGCACATGAAACGGCATGCCAGCACCATCGAATACGAAGTGCGCCAGATGATCGCCGACTGGGGCGACGAGGGCGAGATCGACCTGTTGGAGTTCTTCGCCGAGCTGACCATCTACACCTCGACGGCGTGCCTCATCGGCCGCAAGTTCCGGGAGGAGCTCGACAGCCGGTTCGCCAAGCTGTACTACGAACTGGAGAACGGCACCGACCCGCTGTGCTACGTCGACCCCTACCTGCCGATCGAAAGCTTCCGCCGCCGCGACGAAGCCCGCGTACAGCTGGTGGAACTCGTGCAGGGCATCATGGATGGCCGCCGTGCCAACCCGGAGACCGACAAGAAGCGCCGGGACATGATCGACGTGATGGTGTCGATCCCCGACGAGAACGGCAATCCGCGATTTTCCGCCGACGAGATCACCGGAATCATCATCTCGATGATGTTCGCCGGGCATCACACCAGCTCGGGCACCAGCGCCTGGACGCTGATCGAGATGCTGCGCCACCCCGAAGCCCACGCCGCTGTGATCAACGAGCTCGACGAGCTCTACGCCGACGGCGGCGAGGTGAGTTTCCATGCACTGCGCCAGATCCCGAATCTGGAGAACGTGCTCAAAGAGACGCTGCGGCTGCACCCCCCGCTGATCATCCTGATGCGGGTGGCCAAGGGCGAATTCGAGGTCTGCGGCTACCCGATTCACGAGGGCGACATGGTTGCGGCTTCGCCGGCCGTCTCCAACCGGATTGCCGAGAACTTCCCCGAACCCAATGCCTTCATTCCGGAACGCTACAACGAGCCCCGCGAGGAAGACGTCGTCCATCGCTGGACCTGGATCCCGTTCGGAGCCGGCCGGCACCGCTGCGTGGGTGCGGCCTTCGCCACCATGCAGATCAAGGCGATCTTCTCGGTCCTTTTGCGCGAGTACGACTTCGAGATGTCGCAACCGCCGGAGAGCTACCGCAACGACCATTCCAAGATGGTGGTTCAACTGGCCCGCCCCGCCAAGGTGCGGTACCGCCGGCGCAGCAAGTAGAGACCGAAGGAGCACGGTGATGGGCAGCTACACAGTGAAAGTGGACCTGGACTTGTGCCAGGGGCACGCCATGTGCGAACTGGAGGCACCCGACTACTTCCAGGTGCCCAGGCACGGCAAGGTCGAAATCCTGAACTCCGAGCCACCCGACTCCGACCGTGGTCAGATCAAAGAGGCCGTACGGGCCTGCCCCACCCGAGCGTTGTCCATTGAAGAGAAGGAATAGAGATGCCGACTTCCCACCCACACCCCCGCGAGGTTCTCGAGGACTGGGTCGAGCGCTGGTTGCAGGCCAACCGGGACGCCGAGGCGGCCGGTGACTGGCGGCCGCTGGCCGACTTCTACGCCGATGACGCCACCTACGGCTGGAACATCGGCCCCAAAGAGGACGTCATGTGCGTCGGCATCGACGAGATCCGCGACATCGCCCTGGGACTGGAGATGGAGGGGCTGGACAACTGGCAGTACCCGTACCAAAAGGTCCTCATCGACGACAAGCAGGGCGAGATCGTCGGCTTCTGGAAGCAGGTCGCCACAGACGCCGACGGAACCGAATCGGAGATCTACGGGATCGGCGGCAGTTGGTTTCGGCTCAACGCCGACGCCAAGATCGAATGGCAGCGTGACTTCTTCGACTTCGGTCACGTCCAGAAGCTCTACCTGGATCTGATGACAGCGGGCAAACTCTCCGCCGGCATGCAGAAACGCATCGAGCGCAGCCTGGCCGGCGAGAAGCTGCCCGGCTACTACCCGCTGGGCACATCGCCGGTTCCGCTCTGGTGAGACACGACTGAAATCCCAGGAGGTCTCGTGGCCCTACGCGTCGCTCTGATCGGCACCGGCAATGCCGGGCGCATCGCCCTGCGCGGGCTGATCACCAACCCCGCCTATGAGCTCACCGGGGTGTGGGTCGCCACGGCGGCCAAGGTGGGCCGCGATGCCGGCGAGCTCGCCGGTCTCGACATCCGGACCGGCATCGCCGCCACCGACGACTTCGATGCGATCATCGGAGCCGAGCCCGAGGCCGCGGTGTACTGCGCGATGGGCGACACCCGGCTGCCCGGCGCGATCAGGGACGTCTGCCGGCTGCTGGCCGCGGGTATCAACGTGATCGGGACGGCTCCGGGGGTGCTGCAGTACCCCTGGGGAGTCATCCCGGACAAGTTCATCGCACCCATCGAAGAGGCGGCCCGGAAAGGCAATTCCAGCGTCTACGTCAACGGCGTGGACCCCGGCTTCGTGACCGACCTGGTGCCGCTGGCCTTCACCAGTACCTGTGCGCACATCGAACAGGTCCGCTGCCTGGAGATCGCCGATTACGCAACCTACGACGGCGCCGAGGTCATGTTCGACGTGATGGGCTTCGGCAATTCGCTCGACGAGGTGCCGATGCTGCTGCAGCCCGGCATCTTAAGCGTTGCGTGGGGCGCGACGATCCGCGAGCTCGCCGCCGGCCTCGGGGTGACGCTGGAGGCCATCACCGACGCCTGCGAGCGCGAACCGGCCCCCGAGGCGTTCGACATCGCCGCCGGGCACATCCCGCAGGGCGGCGTTGCCGCACTCAAGTTCGAGATCAACGGCATCGTCGACGGCAAACCCCTGATCGTGGTCGAGCACGTCACCCGGCTGCGCAGCGATCTGCGGCCCGACTGGGCGCAGCCCGCACAGCCCGGCGGCTCCTACCGGGTAGAGATCACCGGCGAACCGTCCTACACGGTCGACATCTGCCCGACCAGCCGGCACGGCGATCACAACTACGCGGCGATCGCCGCCGGTGTGGGCCGGGTCGTCAATGCGATTCCCGCCGTCGTGGCAGCACCGGCGGGCATCGTCACCACCCTCGACCTGCCGTTGGTCAGCGGGCCCGCCGTCATAGCGGCCACCGGCGACCCCGGCACCGAAGACAACCAGCACTGACCGAAAGGCGGACGGCCCATGGGGCGGGTAGACGGCAAGGTAGCACTGATCAGCGGGGGCGCCCGGGGCATGGGCGCGGCGCACGCGCGGATGCTGGTCGATGAAGGCGCCAAGGTGGTCATCGGCGACGTGCTCGACCCCGAGGGCGAGGCACTGGCGGCGGAACTGGGCGACGCCGCGTTGTATGTCCATCTCGATGTCCGGGACCCCGAGCAGTGGGCTGCCGCGGTGGCGGCGGCCGTCGAACGGTTCGGGAAGCTGAATGTGCTGGTCAACAACGCCGGAACCGTCGCCCTGGGACCGCTGCGCAAGTTCGACCTGGACCAATGGCACAACGTCATCGACGTGAACCTCAACGGCACGTTTTTGGGCATGCGCGCCGCCATCGACTCGATGATCGCCGCCGGCGGCGGGTCCATCATCAATGTGTCCTCGATCGAGGGCCTGCGAGGTGCGCCGATGGTGCACCCCTACGTAGCATCGAAATGGGCCGTGCGGGGCCTGACGAAGTCCGCCGCGCTGGAGTTGGCGCGCCACAACATCCGGGTCAATTCGCTGCACCCCGGTTTCATCCGCACCCCGATGACCGAACACCTGCCCGAGGACATGGTGACCATCCCGCTGGGCCGGCCCGGTGAATCCGAGGAAGTCGCCACGTTCGTGGTGTTCCTGGCCAGTGACGAGTCTTCCTATGCCACCGGTTCGGAGTTCGTCATGGACGGCGGCCTGGTCACCGATGTTCCACACAAGACCGGTTGAGCCCGGCATCGGGATGACCGAGCGCTATTCGAGCTCCAACGACAATCAGAGGTGGCCGTCTTGACATCAGCTCAATCAGCCTGTCCCTTCGGGTCGGGATTCGACTTCACCGACCCGGATGTCCTGCTCAACGGAATGCCGATCAACGAGTTCGCCGAGCTGCGCAAGACCGCACCGGTCTGGTGGAACGAGCAGCCCGCCCACAGCAACATCTTCGATGACGGCGGCTACTGGGTCATCAGCAAACACCAGCACATCAAAGAGATCTCGCGCGACAACGACGTGTGGTCGACCAACGCCAAGGGCGCGGTCATGCGACTTCCCGACGGCATCACCGCCGACCAGTTGGACTTGACCAAGGCGTTGTTGATCAACCACGACCCGCCCGAGCACACTCGGCTGCGCAAGCTGGTCTCTCGCCTGTTCACGCCGCGCTCGGTGGCTGCCCTGGAGGAGAAGCTGGCCCATTCCGCCCGGGAGATCGTCGCCGCGGCCGCCGCCAAGGACAGCGGCAACTTCGTCGACGACATCGCGATGAAACTGCCGCTGCTGGCCATCGCCGATCTGATCGGGGTTCCCGAAGCCGATCGGGAAAAACTGTTTCACTGGACCAACTCGATCATGAACACCGACGACCCGGACTTCGACTCCGATCCGGCGATGGCCAACGCCGAGCTGATGGGCTACGCCTACACCATGGCCGAGCAGCGGAGGCGCTGTCCGGCCGACGACATCGTCACCCGGCTGGTCCAGGCCGACCTCGACGGCGAATCCCTGGGCGAGACCGAGTTCGCGTTCTTTGTCATCCTGCTGGCGGTGGCGGGTAACGAGACGACCCGTAACGCCATCACGCACGGTATCGACGCGTTCGCCGGGCACCCCGACCAGTGGGAGCTCTACAAGCGGCAACGGCCCGAGACCGCTGTCGACGAGATCGTGCGCTGGGCGACCCCGGTGCACTGCTTCCAGCGCACGGCCAGGGTCGACACCGAGGTCGGCGGGGTGGCCATCGGCCAGGGCCAGCGGGGCGGACTGTTCTACAGCTCGGCGAACTACGACGAGGACGTCTTCGACCGGCCGTTTCGCTTCGACATCCTGCGCGACCCCAACCCCCACCTGGCGTTCGGTGGGCAGGGCACCCACTACTGCATCGGTGCCAACCTGGCCCGGATGGAGATCCGGCTGATCTTCGACGAGATCGCCGATCAGCTCCCGGACATCACCAAGCTGGCCGAGCCGCAACGACTGCGTTCCGGCTGGATCAACGGTGTCAAGGATCTGCAGGTCGCCTACCACGGCTGAGCCGCCGGTCGCGCAACCGGATGCCGGTCGATGCATGGGGTGTTTGCGGGGACCTTAACGCCGCCCGGCAGCGGGTTATAGGCTCCGAGCAAGTGAACTGCCGGACGTCCCGGAAATTCAAGAGGAAAGCAGGTTTGCGGTGAAGACAAAGGGTGCGTTGCTCTGGGAGTTCAACAAGCCGTGGTCGGTCGAGGAGATCGAGATCGGTGACCCCCAGAAGGACGAGGTCAAGATCCAGATGGAGGCGGCCGGCATGTGCCACTCCGACCACCACCTGATGACCGGCAGCATCCCTATGGCCGGCTTCCCGGTCCTTGGCGGGCACGAGGGCGCCGGAATCGTGACCGAGGTCGGTCCCGGGGTGGAGAATCTGGCGCCCGGCGACCACGTCGTGTTGTCGTTCATTCCGTCGTGTGGCACCTGTGCGACCTGTCAGTCCGGCATGCGCAACCTGTGCGACCTGGGCGCCGGTCTGCTCAACGGCGTGGCGGTCAGCGACGGCACCTTCCGGGTCACCGCGCGCGGCCAGGGCGTCTACCCGATGACGCTGCTGGGCACCTTCTCGCCGTGGATGGTGGTGCACAAGTCCTCGGTGGTCAAGATCGACCCGTCCATTCCGTTCGAGGTTGCGTGCCTGGTCGGCTGCGGCGTCACCACCGGCTACGGGTCGGCTGTCCGCAGCGCCGACATCCGTCCGGGTGAGGACGTGGCGGTCGTCGGTGTCGGCGGCGTGGGCATGTCGGCACTGCAGGGCGCGGTCAACGCCGGGGCCCGCAACATCTTCGTCATCGACCCGGTGGACTGGAAGCGCGACCAGGCCCTGAAGTTCGGCGCCACCCACGTCTACCCGGACATCTTCGCCGCGATGGGTGGGATGATGGAGGTCACCCACGGGCTGATGGCGCAGAAGGTGATCGTGACCGTCGGCGAGGTGCACGGCGCCGACATCGACAACTACATGATCCTGACCGCCAAGGGCGGCACCTGTGTGCTGACCGCGATGGGGTCCATGCTGGACAACCAGGTCACGCTGAACCTGGCGATGCTGACGCTGCTGCAGAAGAACCTGCAGGGCACCATCTTCGGCGGCGGCAACCCGCAGTACGACATCCCGCAGCTGCTGTCGATGTACAAGGTCGGCAAGCTGAATCTGGACGACATGGTGACCCGCCAGTACAAGCTGGAGCAGATCAACGAGGGCTACCAGGACATGCTGGACGGCAAGAACATTCGGGGCATCATCCGCTACACCGACGCCGACCGCTAGCGCGGCGGAGCCGGGCGCGGCGGGTCGGCGTTAAGGGCCCCGCCGACCGCTAGCGCGGCGGAGCCGGGCGCGGCGGGTCGGCGTTAAGGGCCCCGCCGACCGCTAGCGCGGCGGAGCCGGGCGCGGCAGAAGACACCGGTTGACTCTGCGCCTACCAGGCAAGCTCCTCGCACTTTCGCCTGGTAGGCGCAGAGTCAACGAAAGACTAGGCGGGCCGGAACACCAGACTGGCTTTGAGCTTGGTCCGGTTGCCGACCATGCCCAGGAAGTTCCCCTCGACGGCGAACTGTTTACGGGTGACGGTCGCCTCGGTGTTCAGGCGCACGCCGCCGTCATCGAGCGGGGACACCTCAACGTTCAGCGGCAGTGCTCCGGTGATGCCCTTGACGGTCAGTTCGGCGTCCAGCCGGACGGTATCGCCACCGGTGGACTCGCCCCCGGTGACCACAACAGTGATGTCGGGGTAGCGGTCGGTGTCGAAGAAATTCGATCGGCGCAGATCGTGGTCGCGGGTGCCCAGTCCGGTGTTGATCGAGGCGGCCTTGACCTCGACCCTGCCGGTCACGGTCTTGTCGTCCTTGATCTGGCCCCTGCCGCTGAACTCGGTGAAGGCTCCCCGAACCTTCAGCGCTCCCCACATGGTGCCGTTCTCGAATCGGATGCTCGACTGGCCCGGATCCAGCTCCCAGGTGCCGACTGCCTCCGGGCTGCTCAGAAAGGTTGCGACAGATGACATCTCATCTCCTCGGCCGGCGGCTTTGAAAGCCCGCACCATGAGCATCAGCTCACCATCGATGATACGCAGCAGCGGCCGTTTCATCAGGCTCTCGGCGCATATGCTGAACCCATGACCACCGTCTTCACCAAGATCATCAACCGGGAGCTGCCCGGGCGTTTCGTCTACGAGGACGACGACGTCGTCGCGTTCTTGACCATCGAGCCGATGACGCAGGGCCACACGCTGGTGGTGCCCCGTGCCGAGATCGACCAGTGGCAGGACGTCGACGGCGCCGCCTTCGCTCGGGTGATGGCGGTGGCGCAGCGGATCGGCAAGGCGGTCTGTCGCGCGTTCGACACCGAACGCGCCGGGATGATCATCGCCGGTTTGGAGGTCCCCCACCTGCACGTGCACGTGTTCCCCACCCGCAGCCTGGCCGACTTCGGCTTCGCCGGCGTGGATCGCAGTCCCACGCCGGAATCGCTGGACGAGGCGCAGGCCAAGATCAAGGCCGCACTCGCCGAACTCGACTGAGGCTCAGACGATCTCAGCTGGAAGATCGACATCTGGAGCGGGTGCGCTGGCAAGACGCGGCAGCGCGACCCGGAACGTGCACCCCTGGCCCGGCGGCGAACTCACGGTCACGGTGCCGCTGTGCGCCCGCGTCAGCGAGTCGACGATCGAGAGCCCCAAGCCGGTGCCGCCGCTGGCCCGCGCCCGCGACGAGTCGGTTCGGAAGAATCGTTCGAAGACCCGTTCCAACTCCTGCTCGCTCATGCCCGGTCCATGGTCGACGACCTCGAGGATGGCGTCGTCGCCTTCGGTGCCGACGCGCACGGTGATCGGGGTTCCATCCGGGGTGTGTTGCAGCGCATTGGTGACCAGATTGCTCAACACCTGCCGCAGTCGCGCTTCGTCACCGAGCACCTCCGGCGTCCCCGGGCCGTCGAAGACCTCCAGCTCGACACAGCGGTCCGGTGCGGTGGCCCGGGCGTCGTGCACCGCGTCGGTGGCCAGCACCAGCAGGTCCACCCAGTGCCGCTCCAGCGGGCGCTGAGCATCGGTTCGGGCCAGGAGCAGCAGATCCTCGACGAGCAGTCCCATGCGGCGGGCTTCGCTCTCGATGCGGGACATCAGCAACTCCACATCGCGGGCAGCGCCTTGCCGGTAGAGCTCGGCGAAGCCGCGAATCGTGGTCAGCGGGGTGCGCAGTTCGTGGCTGGCATCGGTGATGAACCGACGCATCCGTTCCTCGGAGAGGCGCGCATTTTCCGCGGAGGCCGCCGACGAGGCCACCGCCTCCTGAATCTGGGCCAGCATGCCGTTGAGCGCTAGGGTGAGCCGTCCGACTTCGGTGCGGGGATCCCGTTCCGGGACACGGCTGTCCAACTGGCCGGCGGCAATGGCCGCCGCGGTCCGTTCCACCTCACCCAGCGGCCGCAGGCTGCGGTTGACCACCACGTATCCGACGGCTCCCAGCACCACCAGCACGCCAACGCCGATCGTCACCTGCCACCAGGCGACGTAGCGCAGTGTGGCCCGGGGATCGGAAAGATCCCTGGCCACGGTGATCAGCCGGCCGTTCTCACCGTGTACCGACAGGGCCCGCCACTGCACGCTGGAGCCGTCGACGGAGCCGATCGTGACCGGCACGGGCCCCACGTCGTTGTCCGCCGGCAGCAGCGGCTCGGCGTTCTGGTCATTGACCACCGTCCAGACCCTGCCGTCGGGGTCGACATCGCGGACGTAATAGCTCGTTGGGGGCCGACCGGCGTGGGGATCCTCGCCGTCCCGCGAGGGCGCCCGCGTTCGTTGTTCCAGGGCCCAGCCCTGGGAAGCGTCGATGAGGGTGGCGTCGATTCTGCCGATCAGACGGTGTCGCAAGATCGTGGTCACGGCGTACCCCTGCGCCAACAACCCGATGGCCACCATGGCCAAGGTGGCTGCGACCAGACTCACCTTGAGCGGCAAGATCTCTCGGAGGGGTTTGACCGTCCCCATGACTTACGACTGCATTCTGGCGTTCGCCGGCCGAACGCCGCTCATCGCGGCTCGCGAAGCACGTAGCCGACCCCGCGCAGGGTGTGCAGCAGACGCTTGTCCCCGGTGTCGATCTTGCGCCGCAAGTAGGAGACGTAGGACTCCACGACGTTGACATCGCCTCCGAAGTCGTAGCGCCACACATGGTCGAGAATCTTCGGCTTGCTCAGCACGGTGCCGGCGTTGATCACGAAGTACCGCAGCAGGGTGAACTCGGTGGGCGACAAAGACACCGGTTCACCGGATTTCCACACTTCATGGGTGTCCTCGTCGAGTTCGATGTCGGCGAACTTCAGTCGGGAGTTACGCGGCTCCTGGGCGCCCTTGCCCGCCCGGCGCAGGATGACGCGCAACCGGGCCACCACCTCCTCCAGGCTGAACGGCTTGGTCACGTAGTCGTCGCCGCCGAGCGTCAGCCCGGTGATCTTGTCCTGCAGAGCGTCGCGGGCGGTCAAGAACAAGGCCGGGGCGTCGATGCCGTCGGCGCGCAGCCGGCGCAGCACCCCGAAGCCGTCCATGCCCGGCATCATCACGTCGAGGATCACCGCGTCCGGTCGGATCTCCCGGGCGCGGTCCAGCGCCGCGGGGCCGCTGGAGGCGGTGTAGACCTCGAACCCCTGGAATTTGAGGCTGACCGACAACAGTTCGACGATGTTGGTTTCGTCGTCGACCACCAGGACGCGGGCCTCCGGTGCGGCGTCTTGCGCAGCTATTGCTCCCATACCGACAATTCCCTCGCGGACCGATGAAAATGACCTGGATATTGGCTGTACATTTGTTGTCAATCAAACTAGCCGATGGGCGCTCCGAACGGCCCCCTAGACTGGCCTCGTGAGCCTGGTCAAGCAGCTGGTCGCCGTGTACACCGCTCCGGCGCGTATCGGTCTGTCGATCGCCGACGCCGGCCTCGGCGTCGCCAGTACGGCACTCGGACTGGCACGGCAGGCACTCGGCGAAGCCGCAAAGCCGGGGTCGAGCAACTCCATGGCGCAGATCCTCGGTCTGGAAGACACCATCAGCCGAGCCAACCGGCTCGCCAAGTTGATGGACGACGACGCCCCGCTGGGGCGGGCGCTGGCGCCGGGAGGTCCGGCGGACCGGTTGCTGGCACCGGGCGGCCTGATTGACCAGTTGACCGGACCGGGAGGGGTCGTCGACCGGCTTACCGCCGAGGGTGGCGGCCTGCAGCGCGCTCTGCAGCCCGGCGGCCTGGTCGATCAACTGACCGACGAGGACGGGCTGATCGAACGACTGCTGGCCGAAGACGGCCTGGCCGACCGACTGCTGGCCGAAGACGGGCTGGCCGACCGGCTGCTGGCCGAAGGCGGGCTGATCGACAAGCTGACCGCCCGTAACGGACCGCTGGAGCAGCTCACCGGTCTCGCCGACACCCTGAGCCGGCTGGCCCCGGGTATGGAGGCCCTGGAGCCGGCAATCGAGACCCTGCAGGAGGCGGTGATCGCCCTGACGCTGGTGGTCAATCCGCTGAGCAATATCGCCGAACGTATTCCCCTGCTGCCCCGCCGATCCAGCCGGCGCTCGCCGACCCGGACGGTGCGCTCCCAACGCGTGATCGACCAGGACCCGACCGATCCCGCAAGCTGATCCCACCGCGATCGGGCGGTGCCCGGGTCTGCTGCGCTCGCGGCCGCCGCTTAAGCTGGCAGCACCAACCCGCCTCCTTAGCTCAGTGGTAGAGCACTCGCCTTGTAAGCGAGCGGTCGTCAGTTCAATCCTGACAGGGGGCTCCAAGAGATACCTGGTAGCGCGACCGCAGGCGCACGTGGCGGCCGGCCTCCCACTCCCGGCGGCTAGTGGTCGCGGGTCAGGTACTCCAGCACCACCCGGGTGAAGGCGTCCTTGGCCTCGATCATGGTCCAGTGCCCGCAGTTGGGGAACACGTGCACCTCGGCGTCGGGGATGGTCCGCATCGGGATCAGCGCCATGTCCAGCGGGCTGACCCGGTCGTCGCGGCCCCAGGTCACCAGGGTCGGCGTCTTGAGCCGGTGCATCATCGCCCACGGCAGCGGGGCCTTTGACGCCTGCATCATCTTCACCATGTTGGTGAAGGATTCCTTGCCGTACATCCGCCGGGCGCTGGCCAGGGTGTCGGGCTCGGTGGCCAGTGCCCACCGCTCCTCGATGAGTTCTTCGGTGATCACCGACGGGTCGTAGACCATCGAGTGCAGCCACCGCACCAGTGCCTCGCGACTGGGATTGTCGACGAAGTCCTGCAGCAGCCGGATGCCCTCGGCCGGTCCCGGGCTGAGCAGGTTGGTGCCGATCCCGCCGATGGTCACCAGTCGGTCGACTTTGTCGGGGTTGCCGATGGCGTAGCCGATGCCGACGCCACCACCCATCGAGTTGCCGACGATGCTGAACCGGTCTAGGCCCAGCGCCTCGGCGAAGGCCGGCACCGCCCCGAACGCCGTCACCATCGGATGCCCGCCGAAGTCGTCGCTGACCCCGAATCCGGGGAATTCCAGCACCAGGCAGCGGAAGCGTTCGGCGAACGCGGGCAGCACGCCGCGGTAGTTGCGCCATCCGGTCACCCCGGGGCCGGAACCGTGCAGCATGAGCAGCGTCGGCCCGTCACCGGCCTCGTGGTAGCGCAGCACCCCCTGCTCGGTGGTGACCTCGCGCAGGGTCTCGTCGTGGCTCAGCTCTGCCGGCATGTGTCTCCTCAGGATCCCCGAATCTCTTAGACACGCTAACGCCGAACTGCTCCGGGGACGGTGCCGGGGTCCGATCTCGCCGGCGAGCTAGCCGCGATCGGGCTCCGGCGACGTCGGCCGGAACTTGCCGAACCGCATCAGGTAGCGCGGCACACCCGTGGCACCGACACAGCGCGGCCAGTCGTCGGCGCGGAAGTAGGCGTCCGAACCGCCGTCGACGAAGATCACGCTGCCGCAGAGAAAATCCGCCGCATCCGAGAGCATGAACAGCATCCAGTCCGCCAACTGGGCGGGATCGCCGTAGCCGCCGACCGGCACCGGGAAACTGCGGACCGCCTTCTCCTGGCCCGGGGTCGCAAGCTGCTTTTCCAGCAGCGGTGTCATGATCGCCCCCGGCGCCAGGGCGTTGAGCCGGATGCCGGCGCCCGCCCAGGCCGGCTGGACCGCCTGCCGTCGCACCCACCGCGAGACGGCGATCTTGGAGGCCGCATAGGCCATCGACGGCGCACCGGGCCCGAACAGGCGCAGCCGGCGCACCGCCTTGGGCGCTTTGCCGGCGAGCAGTGCCCGCACCGCCGCCCCCGGCACCACCGGCACGGTGGTGGTCGAGTTGCTGGCGATCACCACCACTTTGGCTCCGCCGGCCGCGGCCAGCGCCGGTCGCCACGCCTGCAACAGGTCGACCACGCCGAAGTAGTTGACCTGCAGGATCAGTGGCACCGCCCGCGGTGTGGGTCCGACGCCGGCGGCCAGTACCGCCCCGTCGAGGTGTCCCCCGCAGCGCTCCAGAACCTGCTGGGCTGCCGCCGCCCGACCGTCCGGGCCGGAGAGGTCGGCAACTACGTCGGCGTCGCGCAGGTCGACGCCGATCACCGTGTGGCCTTGAGCCCGAAGTTTCTCCGCGGCCTGCCGTCCCATTCCGGATGCCGACCCGGTGACCGCATAAGTGCCCACGGCTAGTCCTCCTCCACCACTCCGCGCAGCCCGTCCGCGCCGAACGCCGGCTCCAGCATCGCGGTGAAGTCCGGCCCGCGGCGCAGCATCTGCCCACCGTCGACGTTGATGATCTGGCCGGTGATGTACCCGGCCGCGTCGCTGAGCAGGAACAGTGCCAGGTTGGCCACATCCTCGACCTCCCCGGGGCGGGGCAGCGGCGTACAGATGCGGTAGTCCTCGCTCAGCTCGGGCGAGTCCAGGATCGGGGCGACCAGCTCGGTGCGGGTCAGGCCCGGCCGGATGCTGTTGACCCGCACCCATGAGGGTCCCAGTTCGTCGGCGGCCAGCTGCATGAGGTGGTCCAGCGCCGACTTGGTCGGCCCGTAGGCGCCGAACCAGCGGTGGGTATTGCTGGCCGCGATTGAGGAGATCCCGACGAACGAGCCGCCCCCGCCGCGCACCAGGGCCCGCCCGGCGTGCTTGAGCACGTACATCGAACCGTTGACGTTGAGGTCGACGGTGCGCCGCCAGGCCTGGGAGTCGATCTGGGTGATCGGCCCGATGGTCTCCGAGCCGCCGGCGCAGTGCACCACCCCGTGCAGCCTGCCGCGCGGGGCGGCGGCCTCGACGGCGGCGATCACGCTGTCTTCATCGGTGACGTCGGCCGGCAGGTGCCGCACCTGCTCGCCGAGTTCGGCGGCGACGGCCGCCAGCCGTTCGGCGCTGCGACCCACGATGAGCACGTCGGCGCCGGCGGCGGCCAGCGCGGCGGCCACGGCCTTACCGATGCCGCTGCCGCCACCGGTGACCAGGTAGCTGCGGTCTTGAAAGCTGAGCTGCACGCCGACCCCTCACGTCGTCACTGTCGAACAAGTCACCCGGCCGGTCAGGGCTGGTCGCGGCGGGCCAGGCCGGTGGCCTTGGCGGTGCGCCAGTCCGGCACCTCGGGCGGCAGCGCGATCGGCGCGTTGTTGTCGTTATGCGCGGTCCAGTGCGCGTGGCCCAGCTGGTGGATGTGGAAGCCGTGCCGCAGGGCCTCGCTGAACCCCATCGCATCGGCGGCGGCGTTCACCGAGTCCTTGATGAGCAACGCGGCCATCGTCGGCAGGTCGGCGATGCGGCGGGCGAACTCCAGGGTGCGGTCGGCCAGCTCCTCGGTGGGAAACACCTTGGAGACCATGCCCAGCCGGTAGGCCTCGTCGGCGTCCAGCGAGTCGCCGGTCAGCAGCAGCTCCTTGGCCTTGCGCGGCCCGAACTCCCAGGGGTGGGCGTAGTACTCCACCCCGGGCATCCCCAGCCGCACCCCGACCACGTCGGAGAACCGGGCGTTGTCGGCCGCGACGATCAGGTCGCAGGCCCAGATCAGCATCAGCCCGGCGGAGATGGTGTTGCCCTGCACCGACGCGATGGTGATCTTGCGCAGGTCGCGCCAGCGGCAGGTATTGGCGAAGTAGTAATGCCACTCTTGCAGGTAGGTCTTCTCGACACGCGCCTCCCGGGTGCCGCCGTTGCCGGTGAAACTCCGGTGTTGGTTCGGCCCGGGCAGGCGTTCGGCCACCGCCGCCTCCGAGCCCAGGTCGTGACCGGCCGAGAAGTTCTTGCCGCGCGCCCCCAGGATCACCACCCGCACGTTGTCGTCGGTTTCGGCCCGGCAGAACGCTTCGTCGAGCTCCACCAGCAGGGTACGGTTCTGCGCGTTGTGGGTCTCCGGGCGATTCAGCCAGATCCGGGCGATGCGCCCGTCGTCGACGGTTTCATATTCGACATTGCCGCCCGAAGCGTCGCCGGCCCGGTTCGATGCGGTCTGCGATGTGACCATTGCCTCCACCCTCGTCGTCGTCGCATCACAGGCTACGGCGGCGACCACCAGCTGCCCGAGCCAGGTGTGACACAGCGCGCACTTCGCTAGAGTCAAGTCATGCCTGCTAAATCCGAACCCGCCGACATCGAGGACGTGGAACCGCTGGCCGACAGCACCGCGAGCCAGGCCCGGCGCGTGGTTGCCGCCTACGCGGAGGACGCCGACGAATGCCGGGTGTTTCTCGCCATGCTGGGGATCGGGCCTGCGGCACCCGAGAAAAACGGGGCGTAATGCCCGAGTCGGGGGGCCCCGGCGCGTCTCGGCCGCACCGACCCGACGGTTCGGGCCAGGTGCCGCCGGTCGAACCGGGAGACTCCGATTTCGTCGTCGTGGCCAACCGGCTGCCCATCGACATCGAGGTGGCGCCCGACGGCACGACAGCGTGGAAGCGCAGCCCGGGCGGGCTGGTCACCGCGCTGGAGCCGCTGCTGCGTAAGCGGCGCGGGGCCTGGGTGGGCTGGCCGGGAAGCCTGGATGCCCCTGCCGAGCCCATCGACGTCGAAGATCTGCGCCTGCATCCGGTTCCGCTGAGCCCCACCGATATCGCCGAATACTACGAGGGCTTCTCCAACGCCACGCTGTGGCCGCTGTATCACGACGTGATCGTCAAGCCCATCTACCACCGGGAATGGTGGAACCGCTACGTCGACGTCAATCGCCGCTTCGCCGAGGCCGCTTCACGGGCCGCCGCGCCGGGCGCCACGGTGTGGGTCCAGGACTACCAGCTGCAACTGGTCCCCAAGATGTTGCGGACCCTGCGCCCCGACGTGACCATCGGCTTCTTCCTGCACATCCCGTTTCCGCCGGTAGAGCTGTTCATGCAACTGCCGTGGCGCACCGAGATCGTCGAGGGGCTGCTCGGGGCAGACCTGGTCGGCTTCCACCTGGCCGGCGGGGCACAGAACTTCTTGTTCCTGGCGCGCAAGCTCGTGGGCGCGCCCACCTCACGCGGGTCGGTGGGGGTGCGCAGCCGATTCGGCGAAGTGCGGCTGCCCGACCGCACGGTGCGAGTCGGCGCCTTCCCCATCTCGATCGATTCCGGCGAACTCGACCGCAAGGCCCGGGAGCGCGGAATCCGGCGCCGCGCCAAGGAGATTCGTGCCGAACTCGGCCATCCCCGCAAGATCCTGCTCGGCGTCGACCGGCTGGACTACACCAAGGGCATCGACGTGCGGCTCAGGGCGTTCAACGAACTGCTGGCCGAAGGACGCGCCAAGCGCGACGACACCGTGCTGGTGCAATTGGCGACGCCGAGCCGGGAGCGGGTGGAGAGTTACCAGATCCTGCGCGACGACATCGAACGCCAGGTGGGCCACATCAACGGTGAGTACAGCGAGGTCGGTCACCCGGTGGTGCACTATCTGCATCGCCCGGTCCCCCGCGACGAACTGATCGCGTTCTTCGTGGCCAGCGACGTCATGCTGGTCACTCCCCTGCGCGACGGGATGAACCTGGTCGCCAAGGAGTACGTGGCATGCCGCAGCGACCTGGGCGGGGCCCTGGTGCTGAGCGAGTTCACCGGTGCCGCGGCGGAGCTGGGCCAGGCCTACCTGGTCAACCCGCACGACATCGAGTGCGTCAAAGACGTCATCGAGTCAGCGATCAACCAGACCGAGGAGGAGGGCCGCCGGCGGATGCGGGCGCTGCGCCGCCAGGTCCTGGCGCACGACGTGGACCGCTGGGCCCGGTCGTTCCTCGACGCGCTCGCCGACGCGGCGACCTGACGGGGGGGGATTCCCGCCGCGGCCGAACGCGGCGGATGCCGAGCTCAGCTACACAGGTGGATCGGGTTGTCCTGGCAGGTCAGCGGGTAGTGAATCACCGGATTGGGCAGCGGCGAAACGAATGTCAGCGTGAAAGGGTGCTTCTCCAGTCCGGGCTGCATCCCGCAGACCGCGCTGTGGGAATGGGTATAGGTGCCCCGCAGCGACGTGTCGAACTGGTACATCTCTTCGCTGGCGGCCGTGGTGCCGTCGGAGCATCTGGTGCCGGCCAGGATCGGCGTCTTGTAGGTCCACTGTCCGTTGGACAGCTTGTAGGCTCCGGCCTGCCCCGGCGGACCGTTGCTCTCGACCTGCAGTTTGCAGCCGATCGCCAGGTGCAGCGGCACCCTTCCGTCGCCCACGATGGGGACGCACAGTGGGTAGATCCGCCAGGTGGCGGTGGTGTTGCCCTGCGTGTAGGTGAAGACGCCCTCGAGCGTGCCCTCCGGCGCCGCATCGTCGTCGGCGGCGGCCGGGGCTGCCAGCCCGGTGACCGCCGTCATCGCCACGGCCACAGCCATCAGGCCACGAATGAGTTTCCCCATGGCACCCATCCTTTCCGCTAGATCGGCACGATATTGCTGATGAGCCACTTGCGGTCGATCTTGCGGAAGTCGACGCGCAACCGGCTGCCCTCGTAGTACTTCTCCTTGGACTTGCCCGTCACCACGCGGTTCACGAAGACCAGCACCGAACCGGTGGTCCGCTTGGCGTCCAGTGCGCCGACGCCGACCACGTCGACCTGGTTCACCAGCTGCTTCTCCCGGGCCTGCGGAATGATCTCGTTGACGGCCCGGGCCTCGAACTCGCGACGGTAATCCCCGGTGAACAACGGGAACGTCTCGGTCAGGCTGCGCTCCACGGTCTTGTACTCGTAGCCGAGCACTTTGGGAATCTCGTCGGTGGTCAGCTGGGTCAGCTCGGTGCGGGTCGCCTGTTCACCGTGCGCCTCGACCCGGCTCCAATACAGCGAGCCCGCGGTGGCACCGAGACCCACGAATACTCCCAGCAGCCCGACCATGGCGACGAGCCCTGCCCATCGGCGACTCATCGGCTGCCGTCCGGCCACTTCAAGTCGTAGGCGGTCATGTTGCCGGCAGCGTCTTCGTGGACGATGATCCGCAGCGCGTAGGGCTGCGACGGCTTGTTGACGCCGTCGGCGTCGGTCGCGGTCGCGCGCATCGCCACCAATACCGACGCATTGCCGGCGACATCGTCCACGCTCTCCAGGGCCGCGGCGTTGATCACGGCCTCGGAACTGTGCTTGGTCTCACGCAGCAGCGCCTTGAGGTTCTCGGTGTTGCTGGCCATCGTGTCGCGCAGCGGGCCGCTGGTGCCCGCTACGAAGCGCTCCACCTGCTCGTTCACGGTGTCAGGCGTGTAGGTGTACATGTTCAGGACGGTCTGGACTGCGGTGTCGACGAAACGCTGGTCGCGGCTGTCGGAAGCGACGGCGTGCCGATGCTGCAGCAACAGCACCGCCACCACCCCGCCCAGCACGGTACTGACGCCCAGCACGACGGCAGCGGCCAGGACGGCGACCTGCCGGGCGTTGGCTCTCCGCCGCGGCGGCGGTCCCACCGGGCGGGCCGCTGCCACGGCGGCCCGGCTCGGCGTCGGGACCTGGACGGCCGTCGCCTCGACGGAATCGCCGGCCGGACCGGCCGCACGCGAGGCCCGGCGTCGCGGCCTGGTGGGCTCGGGACCGGTCACGTCTGCCTCGGCTCGAGCATCAGGTCGGCCCAGTTCTCGGCGGGCAGCCATTTGTCGGCCCCCGACACGAACACACCGGTCTCACCTGCCGGGTCGACAAACTTGCCGCTGCGCTGGTCGTAGCTGCTGTAGGCCACGCCGTTGGCCTGGGCCTCGGCCGGCGCCGGCCCGGGCGCGGGATCGCGTCCGTAGGCCGGCAGGCCACCGTTGCCCCCGGGGCTGGTCGGCATGTTCTGGTCCGGCGGCGCGTAGTACGGCCACGGCGCAGGGGCCGGCCCCAGCGCGTTCGGCGGGTAGGGCAGCGGGAAGGGCGGGTTGGGCGCCGGCCCGGGGCCCGCGGGCACACCCGGCGGCAGGGCCACCACCGGCGGGCCGGGGTCGTAGTCGGCCTCCGGCGGGATATAGGGGAACTTGTTCATCGGGTTGGTCATCCGGGGGTCGGTGACCGGGGTGCCGTAGGGAACCGGCGGGCCACGCCACGCATTGCTGCCGATCGGGACGAAGCCCCTGGGGTCACGGCACAGTTGAATGGTCGGCGCACGCTTGCCCGGGTATTCCATACAGGGATAGTTGCGCGCACCGCGGACCGCGACCGAATCGTTCTGGGCCGCTTTGCAGTACAGGTCCTTAGGCAGTTCACGCACCGTCTCGTCGGCAGGCGAGCGCATCTCGGTGAACGGCAGGAACCCGACGGTGCACGGCGGCGGGTCGTGCATGTCGATCTTGAAGTCCAGCTTGACGCCTTCTTCCATGGGCACGCCACCGGCGACGGTCATCAGCGCGGCCATCAGGGCGGGGAACACCACCAGCGCCTGTTCGATCGACTTGCGGTAGATGACACCGATCCGCCCGAAATTGGCCATGCTGGCGGCCAATGTCGGGAACGACGCCCGGATCCCGCTGAAGGTGGTGTTCGCCTCGTCGGTGACGGACGGCAGGACCGCCAGCACCTCGCGCAGTTGCGGGTCGGCGTTGCGCACCTCAGTGGTGACCGCCGCCAACGAGCGGGTCAGTCTCTTGATGTCGTCCCCGCTGCGAATCTGAGCGTCCAGGAACGGCTCGAACTGGTCGATGAGCGCCGACGTCGCGTCGAAGTTGTCGTTGGCTTCGTCGACCAGTTGCCTCGATGACGCGATCATCCGGGCCAGTTCCTGCCCCGAACCGTTGAAGCCCTCGAACGCGCTGTGCAGCAGTTCCCGCAGCCGGCTGTTGGCGACGCTGTTGACAAGTGTCTGGGCCTCGTCGAGCAGTCCGGCGATGTCCTGGCCGATCGCGGTGCGGTCCTGGCCGATGCGGGCACCGCCGCGCAGCGACCCGGCGGCCGCGGCCGCGGCGGCGTCCGCGGGCGGCACCAGGTCGATGTACTGCTCACCGATCGCGGACATGCTCTTGACGGTCGCGGTGACGTTCCCCGGGATCTTGGCGCTGCTGTTGAGCCGCATCTGGGCGTCGACCCCGTGGTCGGTGAGACGCACGTCTTCCACCCGGCCCACCGTCACGCCGCGGTAGGTGACATTGGCGCTCTTGTAGATACCGCCGCCACCGATGAAGTCGGCGGTCACCTTGTAGGTGCCGATGCCCAGCCGGCTCGGCGCATGCAGGTACAGGATCGAGATGGCGCCGACGGCCAGCACCGTGACCACGGCGAAGATCCCGAGTTGGATTCGGACAAGTCGGCTCAGCATGGCAGGTCATTCCTCATAACGGACAGCCGTTCCGGGCGGGATCTTGAACGGGTCGGCCGCCTGGCCCGACAGATTGGCCATCTCGCCGATCAAAAAGTCGGGCGGGTTCAGGATCTCGTGCATGTGCGGCATGTTCGGGTCGAAGGCCCCGGTGGTGAACACCGACTCACCGAACCGCCGCAACGTCATGTCGAAGGTGGTGTACACGTTGAGGTAGTCGCCGCGCACCGCGTTGCGCAGGTACATCGACGGGAACGGGAAAGTCGGGATGAACGGGAACGCCGACACCAGTTCGTTGGCGTTGTCGGCGAAGGCCTTGACGATCGGGTACAGGTCCTTGACGTCGGCGGCGAAGTCCTCTTTGGTCTCGGTCATGATCCGCGAACCGACGATCGCCAGCCGCTGCAGCGCCCCGAACGCATCGACGATGTTGGAGCGGTTGTCGTTGAGTACCTGCAGTGCGGCGGGCATGGTCTCCAGCGCCCGAGCCAGGCTGGGAGCACTGCCGGCCAGGGTCACTCCGACCCGGTTCAGGCCGTCGGCGGCCGCGATGATGTCGCGGGCCTGCACGTCCAGTGACGCGGTGAGCTCGGCCAGGCGCGGCAACAGACCGGTGAAGGTGCCGACCCGGCCGGCGACCGCCGCGTAGGCCTCCTCGGTGATGTCCTGCAGCGCTCCGAGATTGCCCTGGTTGACCACCACTCCCAGCGACGACAGCACTTCTTCGGTGCTGGGGTAGCGCCCGGTCCGGCTCAGCGGGATCTGATCGCCGTGAGCGAGCCGGCCGACCGCCGCCTCATCGTGCGGTTCGGACAGCTCGATGTGTTGGGAGCCCAGCAGGGAGGTCTGCGCGACTTTGGCGACGGCGTTGGCCGGCAGCACGACGTCGCCGTCCAGCGACAGTCTGACCGCTGCATAGAAGCTGCCGTCGGGCTGCTGGACGGCCTCAAGCCCGGAGACACTGCCGACGGTGACGTCGTCGACCATCACCGGTGAGTTCTGCGGCAGGGTCGTCACATCCGGCAGTTGCACCGTGATGCTGTAGGACCCGCGGCCATGGCCCGCGGTGCCCGGCATGTTCAGCGAGTTCAGACCGCCGAACTGGCATCCGGACAGCACCAGCACGCCGGCACCCAGGACCGCTGAGCGCCGGGCGGCGCCGGCCAGAGACTTCACGCTCATCCGCCCTCCCCTGGTGCACCGGCTCCAGGCTGCGGCGGGCCCGGCGCCCTGCCCAGCTGCCCCGGCGCCGGCGGCGGCAGGAACAGGGCGGCGACGTCCTCGTGGCTCGGCGGCGTGACACCCGGCTGCGGCATCCACTTCAAGTAGGGCACCGGGGTCTGCGCCTTAGCCTCAGTGGCCGGGGTGTCGTAGATGATCTGGCCCTTGTAGGCGGTGATCGAGTTGATCGGGTGGAACAGGAGCGGTATGAAGTTCATCGCCCAGCGGCGCATCACCGGACCCATTCGTTCCTTGCAGATCTCGGCCCGCTTGAAGTTGTCCGGCACCGAACCGACGTCGAACACGCCGCCGCAGATGAACTGCACGGGATTGGCGAAGTCGGGCAGGGACAACAAGCCCGACAGGGTGCCCTGGGCGGGGTTGTAGATGTTGTAGAAGTTGACCAGGCCGTGCGGCGTGATGTGCAGCACCTGCTCCAGGTCCTCGCTCTGGTCACTGAGCACCTTGGTGAACTCCGACAGCTTGTCGACCTGCGCGATCAAGGCGTCGTTGTTGTCGCGCAGGAAGCCCCGCACATCGCGCAGCGCCTGGTTCAGGGTGCCCAGTGTGACGTCCAGGTCAGTCGAACTGTCGGCGAGCACCGCGGACACGGCGGCGACGTGGTCGGTGAACTGCACGAGCTGCTCGTTGCTGCCGGACAGCGCATCGACCAGCACCTGCAGGTTCTTGACAGTGCCGAACAGGTCGGTGCGCGAGTCGCCGAGCCGGCCGGTCGTGGCCGACAGCTCCCGCAGTGCGTTGCGGAAGGAGTCCCCGTTGCCGTCGAAGGTGTCCGCGGCCTGGTTGACGAACACGCTCAGCGCACCGTTGGCCTTGCCCGGCTCGGGTGCCAGTTGCGCGCTGAGCTGCGTCAGCTCCTTCTTGACCTCGTCCCACTCGACGGGCACCGCGGTGCGATCCTCGCCGAGCACCGCTCCATCAGCCAGTCGCTCGCCGCCGGTGTAGGCCGGCGCAAGCTGAATGACCCTCGCCGACACGATGTTCGGCGCCATCAGCACCGCGTGCACGTCCGCCGGCAACACCACGTCCCGGTTCACCGACATGGTGATCTTGACGTTCTCCGCGCGCGGTTCGATCGACTCGATCCGGCCGACCGGCACCCCCACCACCCGAACGTCGTCACCCGGATACAGGCCGACCGCCGAGGCGAAGTAGCCGGTGATCCGGTAGGCACGCTGCGCGGGCAACACCAGATACACCCCGGCAGCCAACAACACGGCCAGCACGCCGGCGAGCACGATTCGCGAAGTCGGGCGCGTCATGGCGACTTCGGCTTAATCACGGTGCGCTCGGAAATCATCCCGCGCAGGTAGTCGGCCAGGCTGTCCGGCAGTTTGCCGGGCTGGAAGTACACGTCGAGCAGCACCTCCGACATCGTGGGCGGCGGCAGGCCATAGAGGTTGATCTGGAAACCCGGGCCCGAGGAGACCACCTCGCCCAGTGTGGTGGCGTATCCGGGCAACCGGTCCAGCGCACCGGCGATCCGGTCCTTGCGCTCGATCATGTTGTCCAGCACCAGGTTGAGCTTGTCCAGGGTCGGACCGATCTCCTGGCGGTTGTCGGCGACCAAACCCGACAGCTGTTCGGACACGTCATCGATGCCCGCGATCAGTGCGCCGAGCGCCTGCCGGCGCTCGTCGAGCGCGGCAAAGAGCTGGTTGCCGTCGAGCACCAACTGATTGACCTGCGCAGCGCGCTCGTTGAGCACACCGGTGACCGACTTGGCGTGGGTCAGCAGCTGACCCAGCGCCTCGTCACGGCGGTTGATGCTGCGGGACAGCGCCGTCACCCCGTCGAGCGCCCCGCGCAACTGCGGCGTCGCTTCGCGCATCGAGTCGGTCAGAACGGCCAGCGCCTCCTCGAAACGCGGCTTGTCCAGGTCGCGAACATTGCCGCCGAGGTCCTGCAGCGCGTTGTTGAGCGTGTAGGGCGAGCGGGTGCGTTCCAGCGGGATCTCCCGCACCGATCCGGCACCGGCCGGCGTGATCGACAGTGCCTTCTCGCCCAGCACGGTGTCGGTGCGGATCGCGGCCAGTGACTGGTCCCCCACCCGTACATCGCGGTCGACGGTGAAGTTCACCTTTGCGCTGGCGCCGTCCAGCGCCACCTTGGTCACCTTGCCCACCCGGATCCCCGACACTGTCACGTCGTTGCCGGGCATGATCCCGCCGGCATCGGCGAAGTAGCCGTGATAGGTCTTGCCCTGCGGGTAGAACGGCAGGCTGGTGTAGCCGAAGGACACCAACAGCAGGCAGGCGATCAGCGCCATGCCCAAGGTTCCGGTGCGAACCGGATCTGAGCGGTCAATTTTTGACAGGAGAACACCTCCCCTTGGTGGTGTCGGTCTGTCCGCCCATCGGCAGGATGATGTCGCTGCCGGCGGGTCCGTTGACCTTCATCGAGACCGTGCAGTAGTTGATGTTGAAGAACGAACCGTAGGCGCCCAGTGCGTTGAGCCGCAGGTAGTTCTCTTCCAGCGGATCGATGACGTCGTTGAGCTCCTGCTTGCGCTTGTTCAGCACCGTGGCCAGCGGCCGCGCATTCTCGATCACGCCCTGCAGCGGCCGCCGGGTGCGGCGCAGTGTGTCGGTGAGATCGTTCTCGACGGCGGCCAGCGGGCCGATCGCCCCGGCGATCGGGTCCTTGCCCTCGGCCAGGCCGGTGATGAGCTGCTGCAACCGGTCGACCGTGGCGTCGAACTGCTCGCTCTTTTCGTCGACCGTGGTCAACACCGTGTTCAGATTGTTGATCACGTCGCCGATCAGCTGGTCGCGGGAGGCCAGGGTGGTGGTGAAGGAGTTGGTGCTGGCCAGCATCTGCGTCAAGGCGCCGCCCTGGCCCTGCAGCAGCTCGATGATCGCGTTGCTGACCTCGTTGATCTTGTTGCCGTCAAGGCCCTTGAGCAGCGGGCGCATCCCGCCCAGCAGCGCGTCGAGGTCCAGCGCCGGCTGGGTGTGCTCCCGGGCGATGGTGCCACCGGGCGGCAGCTTGCGCAGGTCCCCGACGCCCGAGGCGATCTCCAGATAGCGGTCGCCCACCAGGTTCTCGTACCGGATCAGCGCACGGGTCGAGTCGTAGATCTGATAGCGCTTGTTGACGTCGAAGGTGACCTTGACGTTGTTGTCCCGTGTCAGCTCCACCCGTTTCACCGTGCCCACCGGGATCCCGGCGATCCGCACGTCCTCCCCGCCCCGGAGCCGAGACGCGCTGGCGAAGTCCGCGTGATAGGTGTGGCTGGACGCGAACCGGAATTCGCCGAATACCACCACCAGCCCCGCCGACACCAGCAGCATGGCGACGGTGAAGATGCCGACCTTGATCAGGGTCCCGCGCGTGTTCATCAGTATTCATCCCGTTCCGCGTAGGCGCCGTTGAAGAGGAACTGTGCGGTGGACGGGGCGTCGAACTGCAGCTCGGTGTTCGGCTGGAACGGGATGTAGGCGCTGTCGGTCACCAGGAAGGGTGACCGGAACCAGGAGCCGCCGAACTGCTTGCTGGGGATGTCCGGCAGGCCACGACAGTTGGGGCCGCCGGTCGCGTTGGCGATCGGCAGGCTCTCCGGAAAGGTGTAGGCCGGCGCACCGGGCAGGAAGTTGGAGTGCACGTACAGCGCCGGCTTGGTGCCGCCCAGGGAGGGGCCGAACCGCTCCAGCGACTGCTTGATCCCCTTGAAGAGGCAACCGAACTCCGGGGAGTACTCGGCCAGCAGACTGCCCAGGGAACGGAAGCGCTGAATAGCGGCGATGAAGTCGTCGGCGGCCGGCGCGAGCGTGTCGTAGCCGTTGTTGGCCAGACCCGTGGTAGCCAGCAGCGCCTGGCTGAGGTCGTCGCGCTGTTCCACCAGTGTCTTACTGAGGGTCGGGACGTTGTCGAACGTCGTCGCCAGGTCCGGTGCGGCGTCGCCGTAGATGTCCCCGACCACCGCGGTCTTGGCGAATCCCGACTGCAGCTGCGGCAGTTTGGGGTTGATCTTGTCCAGGTAACCGTTGAGTCCCGACAGCAGCGCGCCCAGGTTGTCCCCGTTGCCCCGCAGGCCCTCGCCCAGCGCGCTGATGGTGCCGTTGAGCTCAACGGGGTCGACCTTTTCCAGCACGTCGGTCAGCTTCTCGAACAGCGTGTTGACCTCGAGCTGGACGGCGGACGCCTGCACGTTGGCCCCGTTGTGCAACGCCTTGCCCGACGGCTCCGGCGGAGGGATGAACTCCACCGACTTGGCGCCGAAGATGGTGTTGCCGGCGATGCGCACCGCGGCGTTGGACGGGATGTAGGACATCGCCGAGCTGTCCATCGCCAGGATCAGCTTGGCCTGGTCGCCCTGGTATTTGATCGCCTTGACCTTGCCGACCTGGATGCCTCGGTACTTGACCTTGGCGTCCTGCTCCATCACCAGCCCGGCGCGCGACGAGGTGACGGTGACCTTGTCGGTGGAGGTGAACGCCGACGTGTAGGCCAGGTAGGTGAACACCGTGGCGGCAAGCAGGATCCCACCCAGGATTGCCGCGGCAATCCGCACCTGGGTACGCCTCGATCCCGTTTCCACCTGTATGTCCTTGCTAGCCCGAGAGGTTGAAGTTACCGGACCCGCCGTACACGGCGAGTGAAACGAACAGCGTAATGACCACCACCACCACAAGCGACGTCCGCACGGCCTGACCGACGGCGATGCCCACACCGACCGGACCGCCGGCGGCGTTGAATCCGTAGTTGGTGTGCACCAGCATCACCGCGATCGACATGATGATCGCCTGCAGGAAGGACCACAGCAAGTCGGTCGGGATCAAAAAGGTGTCGAAGTAGTGGTCGTAGAGGCCCGGCGACTGCGAGTTGATGAACACGGTGGTGGAGCGTGCCGCGAAGAACGCGGCCAACACCGACAACGAGTACAGCGGAATGATCGCGATCAGGCCGGCGACCAACCGGGTGGACACCAGATACGACACCGCATGGACCGCCATCGATTCGACGGCATCGATCTCCTCGGCGACCCGCATGGCACCGAGCTGGGCGGTGGGGCCGGCGCCGATGGTGGCGGCCAAGGCGATCCCGGCGACCACGGGCGCCACGATCCGCACGTTGAGAAACGCCGACAGGAATCCGGTCAACGCTTCGATGCCGATATTGCCCAGCGACGAGAAGCCCTGAACGGCGATCACCCCACCGGAGGCCAGCGTCAGGAAGGTGGCCACGCCGACGGTTCCGCCGATGATCGCCAGGGCACCGGTGCCCATGGTGATCTCTGCGATCAGCCGGACCGTCTCCTTGCGATATTTGGTCAGGGCGTTGGGGACGTAGCGGATCGAGTCGGCGTAGAACAGGGCCTGCTCGCCGAAGTTGTCGACGGCTTTGGGCATCCAGCGGAACAACCGCCGGAACCGCAGGGTGGCGTCATAGCTCACTTGACCAACACCCGCACGCTGATCGCGGTCATGACGACGTTGATGACGAACAGGCAGATGAAGGCGTACACGACGGTCTCGTTGACCGCGTTGCCGACGCCTTGCGGCCCGCCTTTGGCGGTCAACCCGCGATAGCACCCGATCAGTCCGGCCGCGGTACCGAACAGCAGCGCCTTGATCTCAGCCATCACGAGCTCCCCCAGTCCGGTCAGCACCGTGAGACCGTTGATGAAGGCACCCGGGTTGACGCCTTGCAGGAAGACGGAGAAGACATAGCCGCCGACCAGGCCGATGGCGCACACCAGCCCGTTGAGCAGTAGCGCGACGAACGTCGAGGCCAGCGCGCGCGGCACCACCAGCCGGTGGATGGGATCGATGCCCAGCACCCGCATCGCGTCGATCTCCTCGCGGATGGTGCGCGCGCCCAAATCGGCGCAGATGGCGGTGGCACCGGCACCGGCGACCACCAGCACGGTGACCACGGGACCCAATTGGGTGATAGTGCCGAAAGCGGTGCCGGCCCCCGACAGGTCGGCGGCGCCGATCTCACGCAGCAGGATGTTGAGGGTGAACGCCACCAAGACGGTGAACGGGATCGCGACCAGCAGGGTCGGCACCAGCGAAACGCGGGCGATCATCCAGGTCTGATCGAGAAATTCGCGGTACTGGAACGGCCGGCGGAACATCGCCCGGAAGGTGTCGATCGACATCTCGACGAAACCGCCCACGGCCCGGGCCGGAACCGTGAGCTGTTCGATCAAGGCACGTCCTTCCCGCAAGTGCGCTTCCGCGGCGTCGGTGGTCGCAAAACTGTATCCGGCAACCTCCTACGACCGGTGTCGTTCGTGCAAATTCGGACGCCACCACACGTGAGCCGGATCATACTAACTAGAACACGTTCTCAGTGTCAAAAGGCACCTCTCAGCTCAGTGCATGAGGCATTTGCCCTGGTCAGAACCGATTCTGACCCACGACACGGTGGAACGCGTTCTAATGGGGTGCTAGTCGCCGGCCATCAACTCCGAGGCGGAGAACGTGCGGGCGGGATCACGCCCAGCGAAGTAGTTGGCCAGGGTGTCCGACAGCCCGGCGGGGTCCCACGCCTGCCCGTCCGCGCTGAACCTACGCTCCACCGTCGGCGCGGCCATCAGGGTGACCTCGGGCCCGTAGACCACGAATACCTGGCCGTTGACCGCCGCGGACGCCGGAGACGCCAGGAACCGGACCAAAGTCACCACATGTTCGGGCGACAGGGGATCAATCTCGCCCTCGCCCACCTTGGCCTCGCCGAACACGTCGGCGGTCATGGCGGTGCGGGCCCGCGGGCAGATCGCGTTGGCGGACACGCCGTAGCGGTTCAGCGCCCGGCTGGCCGACAGCGTCAGCGCGGTGATCCCCGCCTTCGCCGCGCCGTAGTTGGCCTGGCCGACCGGGCCCATCAGGCCGGCTTCCGACGAGGTGTTGATGATCCGGCCGTAGACGGTTCCGCTGTCGGACTCCTTGGCCTTCTGCCGCCAGTAGGCGGCCGCGTTGCGGGTCAGCAGGAAGTGCCCGCGCAGATGTACCGCGATCACGGCGTCGAAGTCGTCGTCGGTCATGTTGAACAGCATCCGGTCGCGGGTGATTCCGGCGTTGTTGACGACGATGTTGAGCCCGCCCAGGCCGTCGGCGGTGCTGACCAACTCGTCGGCGGTGGATCGTTGGCTGATGTCACCGGCCACCGGCACGCCCTTGCCGCCCGCCGTGGCGATCTCATCGATGACGTCGGAGGACTCCAGCGCCGCAGCAATGTCGTTGACCACGACAGTCGCCCCGGAGCGGGCCAACCCGATCGCCTCTGCTCGGCCCAGGCCGGCGGCCGCGCCGGTCACCACGGCGACCTTGCCGGTCAGATCCCTCGCGCTGTCAGTCATCTACGCCACTCCTCTTCATCGCTGACGCTCTGCATCGTCGCCGGCGGCTGTCGACGCCGCTCCTGATGCGTCGCCGGCGCCATACGGCGCCGGCGGTTATGAATACCTCTAGTCGTTGCCGGTGGAGATTAGTCCTCGACGCGGCGCAGCGCGGCGCGCGGGCATTCGGCGATCGCCTGCTCCGCGTGGGCTTCCCGGTCGGCGGGAACCGGAGCGAATTTGACCTCTGCCTGCTCGTCGTCGTTCAGATCGAAGAGGTCGGGGTCGATTCCGACGCAAATCGCGTTGCCCTCGCAACGATCCAGATCTACCTCAACGCGCATGACATTCTCCTGTTAAAGCCCTGCGCCGACCGAGCACGTCGGGCCGACGTCGTCTACTAGTGTCACCATACGATCAGACAGCGTCCCCATACGACCCGCTAGGGCCGTTGGACCCCGGGAATAGAACGTGTTACAACGAGCTGTCGAACTGAATCTTATCGTGACACCGATCACCAGCGAAGGACTCCCCCGATGCAGATCAGCTACACGCCGGCCCAAGAAGAGCTGCGCAGCGAACTGAGGTCCTACTTCGCCACGCTGATGACGCCGGAGCGGCGCGAGGCCCTGAGTTCGACCCAGGGCGAGTACGGCACCGGCAACGTCTATCGCGAGACCGTGGCCCAGATGGGCAAGGACGGTTGGTTGACGCTGAGCTGGCCGAAGGAGTACGGCGGTCAGGCGCGTTCGGCGATGGATCAGCTGATCTTCACCGACGAGGCGGCGATCGCCGGCGCCCCGGTGCCGTTCCTGACCATCAACAGCGTCGCCCCGACGATCATGGCGTTCGGCACCGAAGATCAGAAGAAGTTTTTCCTGCCCAAGATCGCGGCCGGCGAGCTGCACTTCGCGATCGGCTACTCCGAGCCGGGCGCCGGCACCGACTTGGCCTCGCTGCGCACCACCGCGGTGCGCGACGGCGACGAGTACGTGATCAACGGCCAGAAGATGTGGACGTCGCTGATCGCCTATGCCGACTATGTGTGGCTGGCGGCCCGGACGAACCCGGAAGCCAAGAAGCATCGCGGTATCTCGATGCTGATCGTTCCCACGAGCGCCGAGGGGTTCTCCTGGACCCCGGTGCACACCATGGCCGGCCCGGACACCAGCGCCACCTACTACCAGGATGTGCGGGTGCCGGTGAGCAACCTGGTCGGCGAGGAGCACGCGGGCTGGAAGCTGGTCACCAACCAGCTCAACCACGAGCGGGTCGCGCTGGTGTCGGCGCAGCCGATCTTCGTGGCTCTCGAAGAGGTCCGTGAGTGGGCGCAGAACACCAAGGATGCGCACGGCAACCGGATCATCGACTCCCAGTGGGTGCAGCTCAATCTGGCGCGGGTGCTGGCCAAGGCCGAAGTGCTCAAGCTGATCAACTGGGAGCTGGCCTCATCCGACAAGGCCGCGCCGTCCCCGGCGGACGCCTCCGCGGCGAAGGTCTTCGGCACCGAGCTGGCCACCGAGGCATACCGGCTGCTGATGGAGGTACTCGGGACCGCCGCCACCGTGCGCCAGGACTCCCCCGGCGCACTGCTGCGCGGACGGGTGGAACGGATGCACCGCGCGTGCTTGATCCTGACGTTCGGGGGCGGCACCAACGAAGTGCAGCGCGACATCATCGGCATGGTCGCCCTGGGCCTGCCCCGTAACCGCTGACCTAACTACCCCAAGGACTTTGGAGGCAAGCACTCATGGACTTCACCACCACCGAAGCATCCGACGACCTCTCGGGTCTGGTCGCCACGATCGTCGACGCGGTGTGCACCCCAGAACACCAGCGCGCGCTGGATGCCCTCGAGCAACGCTTCGACACCGACCTGTGGCGCAAGCTCATCGACGCCGACGTGCTGTCCAGCGCGGCCAGTGAGTCGCTGGACGGCGGCGGGTTCGGTGTGCTGGAGCAGACGGCGATCCTGACCGCGCTCGGGCGTCAGCTGGCTGCCGTGCCGTACCTGGAGTCGGTGGTGCTGGCCGCCGGGACGCTGGCGAAGTTCGGCTCCGCCGAGCTGCAGCAGCAGTGGGGCGCTCCGGCCGTGGCCGGCCAGAAGATCCTCACCGCCGCACTCGACGGTGACATGGGCGAGGGTCCGGTCGCCGCGTCGGCGACCGACGGCGGGTTCCGGCTGACCGGTACCCGCACCCAGGTCGGTTTCGCGCCGGTCGCCGACGCCTTCCTGGTGCCGGCCGAGACGGATTCCGGTACCGCGGTGTTCCTGGTGGCCGCCACCGATCCGGGTGTGACGGTGACGCCGTTGGCCACCACCGGCCGCGGCAGTGTCGGGCACCTGGAGTTCGCCGGGACGCAGCTGGCGGCCGAGCGCCGCGTCGGTGGCGCCGATGCGCTCGACCACCTGATCAGTCTCGCGGCGCTGGGTCACAGCGCCTACCAGCTCGGGGTGCTGGAGCGCGGATTGGCTCTGACGGCCCAATACGCCCGTGAGCGGGAGCAGTTCGACAAGCCCATCGGCAGCTTCCAGGCCGTCTCGCAGCGGCTGGCCGACGGCTACATCGACGTCAAGGGTCTGCGGCTGACCCTGACCCAGGCCTCCTGGCGCGTCAGCGAGGGGCTGCCCGCCACCACCCAGGTGGCCACCGCCGCGTTCTGGGCGGCCGAGGCCGGGCACCGGGTGGCGCACAGCATCGTGCACATCCACGGCGGAGTCGGCATCGACACCGACCACCCGATCCACCGGTACTTTCTGGCGGCCAAGCAGACCGAGTTCGCGCTCGGCGGCGCCACCGGTCAGCTGCTGGCGATCGGCCGCGAACTGGCCGAGACACCGGCCTAGTTGGCCGGGCGGGGCGCTTCAGCGGTTCAGCGCATCCCCGAACGTCACCTTGAACCCGGGAAGGTCCGACAGCGGCACGGTGGCGTCGTAGGTGCGCTGGTAACCGGTGGCGCTGATCTTCCAGCCGTCGACGGTCCGGCGGTAGGTGTCGTGGTAAAACGCGGCGCCGATCAGCATCAGGTTGACGTCGGGCACGATCACCCGGTCCTGCAGATACCAGATGCCGGTGGCGGTGTCGGCTCCGGTGAGGGTGATCTCGGGGTGGTTGACCCGATGCTCGGTGATCACGTTGGCCGGCAGTGCGTTGCGCATGAACTCCACCAGCGATTCGCGGTCGGTGAAGGTGTGGTCGCTGCCCATCGACTTGCCATAGTCGGCGGTGACGTCTTCGGTCAGCGTGGCCGCGAAGTCGTCCCAGTGCTTGGTGTCCAGCGCCCTCAGGTAGCGGTACTTGACGCCCTTGATGGCTTCTATGGCCTCGAAATCAGTCACCGCCCTATTGCAGCACTAATCTGACCCCCATGTCAGCAGCGACCCTCCTCGACGAGCAGCCCACTGTTACCGCCCTACTGGCGCCGTTGGCCGACGTGGACGACCGGGGCGTCTTCTACCAGGACAGCTTCGTCAGCTGGCGCGATCACATCGCTGCGGGAGCCCGGCTGGGCGCCGCACTGCGGGCCCGTCTCGACCCGGAGAAGCCGCCGCATGTCGGTGTGCTGCTGGGCAATACCCCTTTCTTCTCGACGGTGCTGGTGGCCGCCGCACTGACCGGGATTGTGCCGGTGGGCCTGAATCCCACCCGCAGAGGAGCGGCACTGCAGCGCGATGTCGCCCACGCCGACTGTCAGCTGGTGCTGGCCGACAACACCGCCGGTGTCGAGGTGACGGGCATGATCGATGTCGAATCACCAGGGTGGCAGGCGGAATTGGCCGACTATGACGGTGCCCCGGTGACCTTCCGTGAAGCCGACGCCGACGAGCTGTTCATGCTGATCTTCACCTCGGGAACCAGCGGCGACCCGAAGGCGGTGCGCTGCACCCAGTGGAAGGCGGCGTTCCCGGGGGTGATGTTGTCGCAGCGATTCGGGCTGGGCACCTCCGATGTCTGCTATCTGTCCATGCCGCTGTTCCACTCCAACGCGGTGATGGCGGGTTGGTCGGTGGCGGTTGCCGCCGGCGCGTCGATCGCGTTGCGGCGCACGTTCTCCGCATCCGGGTTCATTCCCGACGTGCGCCGGTTCGGGGCTACCTACGCCAATTACGTGGGCAAGCCGCTGTCGTACGTGCTGGCGACGCCCGAGCGGCCCGACGACGCCGACAACCCCCTGCGCCTGCTCTACGGCAATGAGGGGGCGCCGCGGGATCTGGAGCGGTTCGCCGCCCGGTTCGGCTGCACGGTGGTCGACGCGTTCGGCTCCACCGAGGGCGGAGTGGCGATCGGGCGCACCCCGGACACGCCGCCCGGCGCACTGGGCCCACTGATCGACGGGAACACCATCATCGACGTCGAGACCGGCCAGGAATGCCCACCCGGCGTGGTCGGCGAGCTGGTCAACGCCAGTGGCCGCGGCCAGTTCCGCGGCTATTACCGCGATCCCGAGGCCGAGGCACAACGGATGGCCGGCGGCATATACCACTCCGGCGACCTGGCCTACCGCGACGAGGCCGGCTACGCCTACTTCGCCGGCCGGCTCGGCGACTGGATGCGGGTGGACGGTGAAAACCTCGGCACCGCTCCGATCGAACGCGTCCTGTTGCGCCACAATGCCGTCGCGCAGGTCGCGGTGTATCCCATCCCGGACCCGGCGGTCGGCGATCAAGTGATGGCCGCGGTGGTGCTGGCCCGGGGTGCGTCGTTCGACGCCGACGAGTTTCGCGCGTTTCTGGCCGAGCAGCCCGACTTGGGACCCAAGCAGTGGCCGTCCTATGTGCGAGTGGCCGACGAACTGCCGCGCACCGAGACGTTCAAGGTGCTCAAGCGGGTGTTGTCCGCCGAGGGCACGCAGTGTGCCGATCCGGTGTTCCAGATCCGTCGGTAACCCCATCCTTTCCGGCAAAGACGCTGGTGCGCAGCCGATCAGCTGAAGGCCGGCGCGACGAATCGCCGCACCATCTGCAGTTCGGTCTGGGTGTCACCGATGGGCCAAATCGCCAGTGACATGACCACCCGCACGATCCACTGGGCCGCCTGCGGATCGTCGGCGGCAATTCCGGTGAGGTCGACGGCGAGCCGGCCCAGCACCGGCGAGGCGGGCAGCTCGGTGAGATCGCGACCGTTGGTCACGCCGTCCATCATGTTGCGCACCGGGTCGGCCCGGATGTGTTCGAGGGCGACGGTGATCGCCTTGACCATCCGCTCCGGCCCGGTCAGGTCCTGCACCGCGGTGCGGACCGAGTCGACGATGCGGGCCGCCAAGCGCAGCAGCACGGCGTCGCGGATCTGGGCTTTACCTCCGGCATAGCGGTAGATGGTCGCCCGGGAGCAGTGCACATGCTCGGCCAGCGTCTCGATGTCGAAGGCCTCCAGCCCATCCCGCAGCACAAGTTCCGTGGCGGCCGCATAGATGCGGTCTGCGGCCGCCGCACGTCGCTCGGCCCCCAACAGCCAGTCATCTCGAGCCACCGTCCCGCCTTCCCGATTCGCGCGTAGCTCTACTGTCTCAGCTTTGAGACACGAGCGGGCTTAAATCTCAGGCTTTGTGCTGGTGCGTTCATCGGTGTGAAACGGCGTCCACCGCCTGCGGGCGATGGGGAAATCTCAACATCGGCCGCGGTGGTTGACGCGGCATATCCGCACCGGTCAGCGTGACGAAGTGACGACGCGCGAAGGCCGACTGGGCATGCTGTTGTTCGATGACAACTACGTACAAGATCCCTACCCGCTGTATCGGCGCATGACCGAGAGCGGACCGGTTCATCGCATCGGCGACTCGGGTTTTTATGCGGTGAGCCGCTGGGATGCGGTGAACGAGGCCATTGCCCGGCCCGAGGACTTCTCCTCGAACCTGACCGCGACCATGACCTATCAGCCCGGCGGCGACGTCGGCATGTTTGCGATGGAGGGCCTGGGTGGCAAAGGCCATGTGCTGGCCACCGCCGACGAACCCGCACATGCCGTGCACCGCAAGGCGCTGCTTCCACAGTTGGCGGCCAAACGCATCAGGGCCTTCGAGCCGTTTATCGCCGAGACCGGCCAGCAGCTGTGGAACACCCAGCTGAGCCGGGGGCGTATCGAGTGGATGGGCGCCATGGCGAATCGGCTCCCGATGATGATCGTGGGTCGCATCATCGGCGTGCCCGACTCCGACACCGAAAAGCTGGTCCGCTGGGGGTACGCGGCGACCCAGGTGGTCGAGGGGCTGGTCAGCGAAGACCAGCTCACCGCCGCCGGCATGTCCGTGATGGAGCTGGCGGGCTACATCGCCGATCAGTTCCAACGGGCCGTGGCAGATCCCCAGGACAATCTGCTGGGCGACCTGGCCACGGCCTGCGCGCGCGGAGAGCTCGAGGACCTGACCGCGCTGACCATGATGATCATCTTGTTCAGCGCCGGCGGCGAATCAACGGCGTCCCTGATCGGCTCTGCGGCGTGGATTCTGGCCACGAACCAAGACGTCCAACAACAGCTGCGCCGGCAGCCGGAACTGCTCGGTGCATTCCTCGAAGAGGTTCTGCGATACGAGCCCCCGTTTCGGGGCCACTATCGTCACGTGGTCAACGACACCGAACTGTGCGGCGTGCAGCTTCCCGCCGATTCACGTCTGCTGTTGCTGTGGGGTGCGGCCAACCGCGATCCGGACCACTTCGACGATCCCGATCAGTTCAGGCTCTGTCTCTTATACACATCTC
>NZ_JRMK01000021.1:0-43212 GCF_000972925.1 Mycobacterium sp. UM_Kg1
TCCCAAAATGGTAACCGGGTTCGGCGGCCCAACCTGCCGTGAAGATCTCCGCGCCCCCGCCGAACGCCTTCCGCAGCGCCCGCCGCGTGTTCATCCGATAGCGCGTGGGAAAGACATCCTGCGATTTTCGCTGGGGTTGCACCCTGCTCAGTGCGCGTACGTGGAACCGGTTGGGCACCAAGCGCGCCCCCAGGGCTATGTATCCCAACTTGTTCGGCGTGACAGCGGTGATCCAGCCTCCCGGCTTGACGATCCGCAACAACTCCCGTGCGACGAGGTCCGGATCGGCGATGTGCTCGAACACGTGCCGGGCCACGATCAGATCGAACTGGCCGTCGGCGTAGGGCAGTGCGGCCTCTGGCTGTATCACCCCGGCGTGGTCCAGATACGGGTTGTCGAGGACGACCTCGTCGACGTCGCACCCGTACAGTTGTGCGCACCTTCCCCTCAGGTTGCTCAGGTCACGCCGGTAGGGCACCTCATCATCCAGGATCGGCTCGCCGCGCCCGGCACCGAAGTCGAGGACGTGATCCGTGGGCCGAAGCAACGCAGCGACCTGCGTGAAAAATACAACCGTGCCGTCGACGTGGCTGAAACCGCTGACCTTGCACTCCGGGTAGAAGCGCTGCAACAGTTCCTCGGTTGTCGCCACCGGATCAGCATAAGACCGGGCACAACGGAGGTCACGCGTTTGGCGAAGCTGTTACGCAGCAGCAAAATACGGCCCCTGCAGGGAACCCACATCACTGGGGCGCACCACGGTGCCCGTCTTGCCGTCGCATGAACAACATGTCGGCCTGGATGATTCGGCCACCCTTGTCATGAACAGAGCCATAGCTGCGAACCAACTGGTAGCCGCGCTCCCCCAGCCAGTCGACCAGATCGTCGGCCAACACCTGGCCTTCGTACAACTCCACGAAAGAGCCCTCCGCACAGATGTACTCGAACTTCTCGAGCAGCTCTCCGCACGCGCGCAACGCCTCGAGCTCATAACCTTGGACGTCGAGCTTCAGTAACGCCGGTTCCTCGATGGAGCTGCCGTCGACGAACTCACGCAGCGGGCCGGTCCGCACCGTCTCGGTGCCCACCTCGCCGGTGCCCCGGAATAGCCGGCCCTGCGTGGCGGTGATGGGCAGCAGAGAAGACGAATCGTCGTGGCCCGACACGTGCATGGTGCTCTGTCCACTGCCCGGCGCCAGTGCGGCATGGTGCAGCGTGACCCGCTGTTGCCGGGCAAAGACCCGACGAAAGCGGGCGGCCGGCATCGCAAGTGGCTCCAGCGCGACGACTGTCGCCGCCGGAAAGGCGTGCAGGGCGAAGAGCGAGAACTGGCCGCGATTAGCACCGACATCGACCACCGTGCGCGGCTTCAGCGCACCCAGCACCGCTGCATGTTCAACTGCCGCCGCCACCCCATGCCGCAACAGCGCGGCTCGATAAGCCGCCACTCGCAGGATCGCAATCAGCTTCGCCGAGCGCCTCATGCAGCGCCGCCTTTCCGATCGCCTCGGCTATGCCGCCGATTAACGTCAGTCTGATCGGCGAGGCCTGCCCAGACCCAACAAACGGGTGGCGGTCACGCCGTATGCGCGTATTCTAAACAGCAGACACCGAATAGGTCACGCGCACATTTTTCACTGAGTCGGCGCGACGCTATCACCACAGGCGCGCAAAACTGACGTCACAGCAAATCGGTGTAGGGGGGGTCATGTCAGCTCATCGACCCAACAAGTGGCTTTCGTTGTTGGCCTGGCTCTTACCGAGCGGCAGCTTCAAACTGTGGGCTTTGCGCTCGTTGGGCAACCATATCGGACGCGATGTCTTCCTCGGCCCGAATCTCGTACTCAACTGCGGAAACTTCTCGATCGGCGACGGTGCGTCGATCATGAACTTCAATATCTTCAAACAGCTCTCCAGCGTCGAGCTGGGACCGCGGAGCGTCATCGGCAGGTTCAATCAACTCACCGCGGCACCGGAGTATCAGCGGTACAGCCCAGTTGTGGGCACGCTTTCCCTCGGCGAATCGTGCATTATCACCAACCATCACTATGTCGATTGTTCCGGGCAGGTCATCTTCCGGCCGTTCTCGGCCATCGGCGGGGTCAAGTGCATCATCCAGAGCCACTCCATCGATCTCATCGACAACACGTCCAAACCCGGCCGCGTCGTCTTGGGCCGATCGTCCGGGGCTTTCACCGCCAGCGTCCTGCTCATGGACTCGTACCTACCAGAACGGTCGGTGCTGGCGGCCGGTTCGGTGCTCACCAAGGCGAAGCCCGGGCACAAGATGCCGGCCTGCGGTCTTTACGGCGGCGCGCCCGCACATTTCATTCGGGACATCGCGGGACTCCAATGGTGGGATCGCGCCGATACCAATACGCCGGTAGTCCCGTTCGACGATGAAAGGCTGCGCGCGGAGTAGCGCGAGAGCGATTGCGATCGATCGGGATTCCACGACCGCCGCCCCCGGTGCGCGCCGCGGCCCGACGGGCGCTTTCTAAGGAAACCATTCGCCAAATCTGCTTGCAACGAAGGGTTGAAATTACATCATCAAGCCGAAGTCTTCGGGGGGGGTTCGTGGTGACGGTTCTGCGTCGGGGTTCGCCGGGTACCGCCAGGCGTCATCGGTCAGCGGCGTTATGACACATCGGCGAATGCGGTGGGTACGGGTGCCGTCCTCGGCGTCGGCGCCTTCCGCGGGATAACCATGGCGCCCCGCGGCCTCCACGCCTCGCACCCCACCGCTGATCAGCTTGACGAAACTCGGAAAATTGGAGGCGCAGTGCCAGACAGTCGGCCCAACAAATGGCTCTCATTGATCGCCTGGCTCTTGCCGAGCAGTGACTTCAAACTACGGATCTTAAGATCTCTGGGTAACCACATCGGACGCGATGTCGCCATGGGACCCAACCTGGTACTCAATTGCGGGCGCTTCTCGATCGCCGATGGCGCAGCAATCATGAGCTTCAACATCTTCAAACAGCTGTCCAGCGTCGAATTGGGCCCGCAGAGTGTGATCGGCAGATTCAATCAATTCACCGCGGCCCCCGAATATCAGCGATACAGCCCATTGGTGGGCAAGCTCATAGTCGGAGAATTCGGGTACATCACCAACCGCCACTATGTCGATTGCTCCGGACAAGTCATCCTCCGGCCATATGCGGTCGTGGGCGGTATCAAGAGCACCATCCAGAGTCACGAAGCCGACCTTGCCGAAAACACATCGAAGCCAGGCCGGGTCATCTTGGGCCAGAACGCGATGACCGGCACGGGTTGCATCCTGCTCAAGGACTCGTACCTACCGGAGCGATCGGTTCTGGCGGCGGGCTCGGTTCTCTCGAGGGCAAAAGATCGCGATGGCATGGCCTCCGGCCTGTACGGCGGTGCGCCCGCGCGCTTCCTCCGCGATATCAACGACATGGAGTTCTGGCATCGCGCGTGCAACTACACGCCTATCGTCGCCTTCGACGACGCCCAGTTCCGCCTTGAGTAACAGCGAAATTCGGTTCATCGGGCAGCGGCCAGATAATCACCGAGCCGGGTAGCCAGCGAGGAGATCCCACCGCCGCGGCTCAGTTCCATCGCCGAGATGGCCAGCTCCAACGTCGCGTTGATCCGGGCGCGCAACTCGACAGCTGACAAAGAGTCCAACCCCAACTCGGGCAACGGCGACTGCCGGTCGACCGAGTCCGCCGGGATACCGAGCACCTTGCTCACCTGGTCGGCCAGTATGTCGGTGAGCGACTCGACACGCTGCTCGCCGGGCATCGCGGCAAGCCGGGCGCGTACCGAATCGCTGGTGGCAGTAGAATCCCTGGCGGCGTTCACCTGGCCGGCGAACCTTGGGGTATGTGCCGATGCGGGGTGCATCGATCCCCATGCCCCCCAGTCGATGTCGACGACACTCACCTGGATCGGATTCAGCCCGATCGCCACGTCCAGATACTCGGTGGCGGCATCCAGCGGCAGCAGGCGCAGCCCGTTCAGCGCCAACGAGGTCGAAATCGCCTCGCTGGAGGTGGCCATACCGCCGGCGAGCGCTCCCCAGTTCACCGACAGCGCGGCCCGTCCGAGGCGGGAACGGTGGTGGGCCAAGGTGTCCAGCACTGCACTGGCCGCGGCGTAGCTGAGTTGCGGCACAAGACCCACCTGGCTGCTGACCGAGCTGTACAGGACGAAGTGGTCGAGTTCGGTGTCGGCCAGGGCTTCATCGAGGATCAACGCGCCCCGCGCCTTCGGGCACAGTACGGCGTTCAGGCCGTGCGGGCTGAGCGCGCCGAGCGGTTCGTCGGCCAGGACGCCGGCTGCGTGGAACACCCCCCGCAGCGGCGGGCCATCGGCGAGCCGGTCGAGCAGGCCCCGCACGCTCGCCATGTCTGCGACGTCAACCTGTTCGACCCGTACGTCGCAACCGGTGGCGCGCAGGGCGTCCACGGCGGCCTGCTGGTCGGGGCCGGACACGCCGCGGCGGCCGGCCAACACGACCCGGCCGGCGTCTTTGGCGGCCAGCCACCTCGCGGTGCACAGGCCGAGGGCCCCGAGACCACCGGTCACCAGGTAGGTCGCGTCGGGCCGGATACTGGTGGCCGGCCGCGCCGGTTTGACCGGCGGCGCCGGCTCGGTGAAGTCCAACACGATCCTGCCGAGGTGGGTGGATCGGGCCACCTGGTCGAAGGCCTCCGCCACCTGTGACACCGGCATGACGCGGGTGAGCAGCAGCTCATAGTCCCCGACGCGAAGCGCGCTGAGCACTTCGCGGTGTACCTGTCGCAGCAGGTCCCTCCGGTGCGCCATCATCCGGTCCAGATCGATGGAGGTCACCGAGAGGTTCTTGTTGAAGACCGCCAGGTCGACCAGCCGGCCGGCGAAGATCTCGGTCTTGCCGATCTCGACCACCCGGCCGAACTCGGCGGCCACCTCCAAGTTGGCCGCCACCGTCTCACCGGGGGCACAGTTCACCACGATGTCGGCGCCGTGTCCGCCGGTGATTGCGCGTACCTCGTCGATCGCCGAGAGCGCGCGCGAGTCGACGACGTATTTGGCTCCAAGCGATCGCAGCAGTTCGGCTCGCTCCGGGGTGGATGCGGTGGCGATCACCCGAGCGCCCGCCTTGGCAGCGATCTGCACCGCGGCCATGCCGACGCCGCCCGCCCCGGCAGAGACCAGCACCCAGTCGTCGGGCGCAACGTGCGCGGCGTGCTGCAGGGCGTAGTGCGCGGTCATCAACACCACCACTGAGCCGCAGGCCGCCATGGGCAGGCCGTCGGCGGGTTCCATCGACCCGGCGTCCACCGCGGTGGTGACGTAGCGGCTCGCCATCCCCGGGATCGAGACCAACATCGACGTGCCGACGGTGACCTCGTCGACGTCGGCACCGACCCGCGTGACGACTCCGATGCCCTCCATTCCCACCCCCAGCCCGAAGTGGGTGCCGGCCAGCTCGTCGGCACCGAGCACGCCGAGCACCTTCATCGGGTCCTTGAAGTTGAGTCCGATGCCGTCGATGCGCAGTTCGATCTCGCCCCGCCCCGGGGCTCGCCGCGGGATCTCCCGCAGCGCCAGATCGGCCAGTTGCGCGGACTGCGGCACATCAATCTCGAAGTTCGCCTCCGGGTCGTGCAACGGCCGGCCTGCCTCGAGCGCTTCGAGGCGACCGGCCAGGCCGGCCTGGTTGACGATCACCATCCGCCGGTCCCGGCGCAGCGCGACCTCGTCCACCGCATCGTCGGCGTGGACACCGCTGACCAAAGACTCCAGGACCACGGTGGACAGCGCGGTGTCGTGATCGAGGTCGATCAGTCGCCAATTCAGCTGTGGCTGCTCGTTGCGCAGCACCCGGCGAGCGCCGACGAGGGCTGAGGCCGCCAGATCCGGCGCCTGCCCGTCTCCGGGCACCGGCAACGCCCCTCGGGTGATCACCAAACCGTGCATCGGTACGAGCCCGCCGACGCGCGTCGCCTCGTCCCGCACGTTCTGCATCGCCCGGGCCGCCCCCGCCAGCATTGCCGGCAGCTCGCCGACCCGCAGCATGGTGTTGAGCGGCGGTGCACCGTCGCCGGGTGCCGTCACCGCGACCACGGCGACCACCAGCGGGCGGTTGTCGGCCGGGTCGGCACGCAGCACGTGGCGCAGTTCGGCTTCGGCATGGGTGCAGATACGTTCCGGGTCACCGCCGCGGACGACGAGTACCTGCCGGGTGCCCCGCGCGGACGCGTAGTCCAGGGCCCACGCGGCCGACTCCTGGCCGGCCGCAATCACCAGCACCCGCTCGCCGGTCGCGGTCTGGTCTCGGCTGTCGCGGGCCTCGCGCGGCTCGAACACCGGCTCGATCCATAGCCGCTCGAGTTCGCCGCGCGCGGGCGTAGCAGGGCTGATCGATCGGAACTGCGCCCGGTGCAGCTCGACGACCACGTGACCCTCCGGATCGGTCAGCACAACATCGGCGACCAGTTCCGCCTCGCCCGGCTGTGGCGTCACGCGGGTGACGCCGACCATGACCTGATCGGGGATGGCGGCGAACTGCCGGACGTGCTGTATCGCGGCGGGCACAACGGCCCCGCCGGCGTCGGCCTGGCCGGCGTCGACCAAAAGCGCGACGCACTGCAGGGCGGCGTCGAGCACCACCGGATGCGCCTGATGGTTGGAGGCGGCGACGCCGGTTCCGGCGGCATCGACACGGGCAACCACCTGTGTGGCGCTCACCCGGGCTTCCACGATTCGCCGGAACTCCTGGCCGTAGCTCAGGCCGCGGTCGGCCAGTTGCGCGTACACCTCGTCGGCGGTGACGGCGGTCGCGCCGGTGAGCTGGGCAACCCCAAGGGTCGGCCGCAGCAGGCCGTCCACTATGCGTCCGCACGCGTGCCGGGTCCAGCCGGCGGCCGAACCGTTTCGTGAGCTGACCGTGAACCGGCCGCTGGATGACTCCACGTTCAGCCGCATGGTGGCCAGCTCGGTGTCCTCCACCACCAGCGGAGCGATGAACCGGACACCGTCGAGCGCCGGGGCAGGCCGGCCCGTGATGTGGACCGCCGCAGCCAGGGCGGCATCGAGGTAGGCCGCTCCCGGCAACACCACCGCGCCGGCGACGACATGGTCACGCAGCCAGAGCAGTCGAGCGGTTGCCAACTCCGTCCGCCATTCCGGCTGACCCGCATCGATCAGATCTCCCGGCAGCACCCGGGCGTCGCCGGTACCCAGGTAGCCGTCGACCACCGGCTGGTCCATCGACCACAGCCGCTGCCGCTGGAACCGGTGCGCCGGCAGCGCACAGTGGGCGGGCAGACCTTCGGAGGCACCGGGGGCATGCTCGGTGTTCAGGGCACCCGCGACGTAGAGGTCGGCCAGGGCGGTGCGAATGCTGACGGCGTCGTCGGCGTCTCGCTTGAGCGTCCCGACAGCGGTTCCGGTGACACCCGCGCCAAGCAGGCTCTCCCGGATGTTGCCCGACAGCACCGGGTGCGGGCCGACCTCGACGAACACGCGCGCACCGTCGTCGATCATCGCAGCGAGAGTGTCGGCGAATCGCACTGGCCGACGGACATTCTCACACCAGTACTCGGCCCCCCAGTCCGGTCCCGTCACCGGGGTGGAGGTCACTGTCGAATACAGCGCGACACTCGGCGTCTCCGGCTCCAGACCGGCCAGATCACGGGTCAGCTGCGGAAGCAGCGGATCCAGGAGGTGCGAGTGGTAAGGCACGTCCACCCGGAGCTGCCGGACAAACACACCTGCGTTGTTCAGTGTCTCCCGCAGTTCGGCGATCCCCGAGGGGGTGCCGGCCAGTGTCACCCCCGACGGACTGTTCACCGCGGCGATGCACAGGTCGGCCCGGCCGGCAATCCAGTCCAGCACCTCCGCCTCGCTGAGGCCCACGGCGAGCATTCCTCCCGATCCGACGGCCAGCGTGGCCAGCCGGGAGCGGTAGTAGCTGACCCTGACCGCGTCGGCCAGGCTGAGCATGCCGCTGACATAGGCCGCGCTGACCTCGCCGACGCTGTGCCCGACGACCGCCTGGGGAACGACCCCGTAATGCGCCAGCTCTGCGGTCAGTCCGATCTGCACGAGAAAGTTCGCCGATTGGGCGACGGCTGTGCTGGTCACCCGGGAATCGGATTCATCCCGGCGCAGTTCGTCGATCAACGACCAGCCGGCCAGATCGGCGAACAACTCGTCGACCTCGGCTGCGGCACAGGCGAAGGGCCCGCCTGCGGTGAGCAGGTCGCGACCCATCCGCCACCACTGCGGACCCATTCCGCTGAAGACGAAGACCGGGGCCCTGCCCTCGGTGACGGTACGGCCGCCGGTCACCGAGCCATCGACCACCGAGGTCAGCCGGGCAAGCAGGTCGTCGCGGTCACCGAACGGCACGGCGAACCGGTAATGGTGGTGCGATCGACGCGACCACATGGCGTCCGCCAACGCAACCGGATCCACGCTGGGATCGGCGACCAGCGGCAACAACTCCTCGGCCAGCCGACGGGCGCCGTCGGCGTTGCGACCGGACACCGGCAATACCCGGGCGGGGGCCCTCCGAACGGCCGCCCGGGGCGGCTTGGGCGCCTCCACCAGCACCGCGTGCGCGTTGGTACCGCCGTAGCCGAAGCCGTTGACCGATGCCGCCGCCAGGGCGTAGTCAGCCGGAAATGCTTCAGCCTCGGTGATCACCCGCAGGCGGTACTCGTCGAACGGAATGGCCGGATTCAGCTGGTTCAGGCTGGCCTGCGGCGCCAGTTGGCGGTGGTGCAGGGTGAGTGCCGCCTTGATCACGCCGGCAACCCCGGCTGCGGCTTCGAGATGGCCGATCGAATTCTTGATCGATCCGACGACCAGGTCGGTGGTGCGGCCTTCGACGTGCCCCAGGGTCTGGCCCAGCGCGGCCATCTCCAGCGGATCGCCGACGGCGGTACCGGTGCCGTGCGCCTCAAGGTAACCGATCTGCTCGGGCCGAAGACCGGCCTGGGCGGTCACCCGCCGGATGAGGTCTGCCTGCGCCTGGGGATTGGGCACCGTGATGCCCGAAGTGCGTCCGTCCTGATTGACACCGGTGGCCCGGATGACCGCATAGACGCGGTCCTGATCGCGGGTCGCGTCCGCAAGCGGCTTGAGCACGATGATTCCGGCTCCTTCGCCTCGTGCGTAGCCGTCGGCGGCGGCATCAAAGGTTTTGCACTGTCCGTCCGCGGAGAGAAAGCGGCCCTTGCACATCTCGATGAAGGTCTCCGGGGTGAGCATCGCGTTCCCCCCGCCGACCAGAGCCAACTCGATCTCGCCACGCGCGATGGCCTGGGTGGCTTCGTGCAGGGCGACCAGCGAAGACGAGCAGGCCGTGTCGATGGTCATACTCGGTCCACGCAGGTCATAGACGTAGGAGATCCGGTTGGACAGCATGGTGAACGAGCCGGCGGTGGCGGTGTGGGAATTAATCGCGGTCCGGGTGAGCGGCTGGCGGCGGATCGTCATGTTGTCGGCAGTGAAGGCGCCCACGTAAACGCCGACCGGCCGGCCGGCTACCCGGCCGGAAACCCCGGCGTCGTCCATCGCCTCCTGGCTGACCTCCAGCAGCAGCCGCTGCTGAGGGTCCATGATCGAGGCTTCGCGCGGCGCAACCCCGAAGAATTCGGGATCGAAGTCCCACAGCGATTCCTGCAGGAACCCGCCGCTGCGCACGTACATCCGGCCGGGCATGTCCGGCTCGGGGTCGTAGTAGCGGTCCAGTTTCCAACGGTCCGCGGGCACCTCGACGATCCCGCTGCCCCGGGAGAGCAGGAACTCCCACAGCTGGTTGGGATCGCTCACCTTGCCCGGCAACCGGCAACCGATCCCCACGATGGCCACATCAATCATGTCGATTCCTGTCTCTGCTGAAAGGGGTTCACGCTCGGATGCCCTCGGTCGGTATCGCTGTCAGGTGCCGGACGCCGGTTTGAGATCCCCGCGCGCCGGCGTCACCGGCAGGCGGCGAAACGGTCGGTGCCGGGGAGCGCGGGCGGCCGAACCGTTGCCGCGATGCTGCGTTGCCACTGGCGGAGTGCGGCTCAACCCGTGGCACCAGGCTTCGTATGCGTCCAGCGCCTGCTCCCGACTCAGCAGGCGCTGCGCGTAGCGCTGGCCGGAACGACCCAGCCCCACTGCGAATTCCGCGCTGTCAGCCAGACCGACGGCCGTCTCCAGCAGAGCGGCGGGATCCCCGGCGGGGATCACCAGCCCGGCCCCCGAGTCCCGGACCTCCGCAGCGGTCACACCGTGAGCGTCGGTGGCGGCCAGGACCGGCCGGCCAGCGCAGAAGTAGGACGTCAACTTGCTCGGCACCGCCATCTGACCCACACCGGGCCGTTCGTTGACCAGGAGAACATCAGCGCACGCCAGCACCTGGCGATACTCCTCAGCGGGCAACGGATCCTTGAATTCAAGCCGCTGCACATCTTTGGCCAACTGTTGCAGGCACTTACGCTGGTTGCCGTCACCCAACAGCACGAACCGGATGTCGACGCCCCGTTCGTCGGCCAATCGGGCCGCAGCGACAACATTTTCCAGGCCCTGCTTCACACCCATGTTCCCGCTGTGCAAAACGATGCGCTCCCGCGACCGCCATCCATGCCTGCGGCGCACTTCCGCCGCGTTCACCGCCTGGGGCGGTTCGATGTGCGTCCAGTTCCGGATGACGACGATTCGCCTGCGACCCACCCCCATCTCGACAGCCGCGTCTGCGAAATGGTCGTGCACGACGGCCGTTCCCGTCGCGTTGTTCAGCACAGCACCTTCAAACCGCACTGCCAGCGCCGCCAATCGCGCAGGCATGGAAGCAGTCTCGACCACGCCCTTGCCATACAGGTCCTGCACGATCAGGCCCACCGGAATGCCCGCCGCCCTCGCCCGGGCGATGACCATCGCGCTGGCGACCAGCGACGGGCTGACGGTGAGCACAAGTTCCGGCTTGCTCCAACCCGCCGACACCACCCGGGCGCCGAAGCTGGCCTCCAACTTCAGCCGGTTGCGCAGCGTCGACTCCGCGGGCACGTAGTGCGCGAAACGTCGCACGACAACCCCGTTTATCGCTTTGTGGGTTCCGGACAGGCCACGGTATGCCGGGTTGACGCACCACTGCGGGTAATGCGGCAGGCCGGTGAGAATCTCGACGTCGTGCCCTCGCTCGGCCAGGCCGACAGCCATGCCGGTTGTATACGGAGCGATGCCGGACTGCTCCGGCTCATAGTTGAGACTGACGATGCAGATGCGCATGATCATCTCCTCGCCAGCTCGGCGTTGTCGCGGTACCACGCCCCCGTCGACTCGATCCCGTCACGCAGCCCGATCTCCGACCGCCACCCCGCATCCGCCAGAACAGAGACGTCCAGCAGTTTGCGCGGCATTCCATCCGGCTTGGTGGTATCCCAGCGGGTTTCACCTCGGTAACCCACTGCGTCGGCAACGATGCGGGCGATCTCGGCGATGGTGTGGTCCACGCCGGTTCCCACATTGACGTGAGTGGGGCTGTCGAAGTGCTCCAGTAGGTAAAGACACGCACTCGCAAGGTCGTCGACGTGCAGCAGCTCCCGCCGCGGGGTTCCGCTGCCCCAGTTGGTCACCTCCAGGGCGCCTTCCGCTCTGGCTTCTTCATACCGGCGAATCAGGGCCGGCAGCAGATGCGAGCCGAATCGCGCGAAGTTGTCACCGGGGCCATAGAGATTGGTCGGCATCGCAGAGATCCACGAAAGGCCGAACTGACGCCGGACTGCCTGAACATGCAGGATTCCGGCGATCTTCGCGATCGCGTATGCGTCATTTGTCGGCTCCAGGCGGCCGGTGAGCAGTGCGCTCTCATTGATCGGCTGCAGGCTGTACTTCGGATAGATGCACGAAGAGCCGAGAAAAAGCAGGCGCGGCACCCGCGCAGCAGCCGCTGCGTCGAGCAGGTTGAGCTGGATCTGGAGGTTCTCCGACAGAAATTCGGCCGGATAGGTGTTGTTGGCCATGATCCCGCCGACTTTGGCGGCAGCGACGACGATGACCTCCGGCGCCGACTCGAAGATGAAGTCGAACGTCGCGACCCGGTCGGTCAGGTCGAGCTCACCGCGCGACCGCAGCAAAATGTTGGTGAATCCCTCTTCTCGGAACCTCCGCAACAGGGCGGAGCCGACCAGACCGAGGTGCCCGGCGATGTATACCGGGGAATCACGATCGAGGGGGCACGGTGGCGTGCCCATCGGGCCGCTCATCTCCGGAGAGCAAGCATCGGATTGTCGATCCATGGCCGGCCCGCGCACTCCAGGGCGGCAATGTCGGCGTCCACCATGATTCGTGCCAGCTCAGCTGTGTGCGTGGATGCCGTCCAGCCAAGCGTTCTCGCTGCCTTGGTGGCGTCGCCGATCAGCGAATCCACCTCGCTCGGTCGCAGATAGCGTTCGTCGAATCTGACGTGCTTCTCCCAGTCGAGGCCGGCATGATCGAATGCTGCCTGGGCAAAATCCTGCACGCTGTAGCCGAAGCCGGTCGCAAGAACGAAGTCGTCCGGCGCGGGAGCCTGCAGCATCCGCCACATGCCTTCGACATACTCGGGGGCATACCCCCAGTCGCGAACAGCAGCCAGATTGCCCACATAGAGATGGGACTGGATGCCGGCTTTGATGCTGGCGGCAGCTCGGGTGATCTTTCGGGTCACGAACGTCTCACCGCGCCGGGGTGACTCGTGATTGAACAAGATGCCGTTGACGGCGAACATGCCGTAGGCCTCCCGGTAGTTACGCGTCACCCAGTACGAGTAGACCTTTGCCGCGCCATACGGTGACCGCGGATAGAAGGGAGTTTCCTCGTTCTGCGGCGGTGGTGACGCCCCGAACATCTCGGAGGAAGACGCCTGGTAGAAACGGCATCCCACCTTGGAGATCCGGACGGCTTCCAGCAGTCGCATGGATCCCATACCCGTGGTGTCACCGGTGTGCACCGGCTCGTCGAAGCTGACGCGCACATGCGACTGTGCCGCAAGGTTGTAGACCTCGTCCGGTTCGATGGTGCTCAGCAATGTCACCAGGCGGGCACCGTCGGTCAGGTCGCTGTAGTGCAAGAACAGTCGTGCGTCGGGCTCGTGTGGATCGACGTAGAGGTGGTCGATCCGCGATGTGTTGAGCGTCGAGGACCGGCGCACAAGCCCATGGACTTCGTAACCCTTGCTCAACAGCAATTCGGCGAGATAGGAGCCGTCTTGCCCGGTGATTCCGGTGATCAGGGCTCGCTTCACGGGAACTTCGACCTCAGATGTAGGCATCGGTACGCGTCCGAAGCTCGAATCCAGCCGTGTGCGCATCGTCGTGAAACATCTTCACGGTGTCCAGGGAAAGCTGCGCCAGGTCTCGGCCGAGCATCGGCAGCTTCTTGAGGATGTCGGGCGTCACCGTGATGACGTGGCAACCCACCTGGTCGGCCTGAACCAGATTCAGCAGCTCACGTGGACTGGCCCACAACAACTTCGCCTTAGGCCGGTACTGCAGGATCTTCAACGACTCCTTCATGATCGGGACAGGGTCCACGCCGGTGTCGGCGATGCGCCCGGCGAAGACGGACACGATCGCCGGCACGTCCGGATTCAGCTCGCCGGCGACTTCCCACACCTGATCGACGGTCAACAACGCCGTCACGTTCAACTTGATGCGATCCGACGCCAAAGTTCGGATGAGTCCTGCCGCCGACGCGCCCGCGGTATTGGTCACCGGAATCTTGACGTAGACGTTCGAGCCCCACGAGTCGATGTAACGCGCTTGCCGGTCCATCTCGTCGAAATCGTCGGAGAACACCTCGAAGGAGATGGGCAGGCTTTTGATATGGCCCAGTACCTGGGAGGCGAAGGCTTCGTAGTCCGTCACACCGGCCTTGCGCATCAACGTCGGGTTGGTCGTAAAGCCTTTGATATAAGGTTGCTTGAGCGCTGCCAACATCTCATTCACATCGGCGCCGTCAGCGTAGATGTCAATCTTCAGCGGGGCCATCGTCCCCACCTCCCTTCCAACGGACAATCAGGTCTACAACTTGCGACAACGCCGTCGCGGTGACGTCGGGCTGCGAACAACCTCTCTTCGCGGCCGAATGCGCGTTCATCACCAGCGCCGTCTTGCAGCCCACGCGCTGGCCGCACTCCACGTCGGTGTCCTGGTCTCCCACCATCCACGACGTGGCCAGATCGACACCGCGCTCGCTGGCCGCCTTCAACAGGAAGTACGGCATCGGCTTGCGACACCGGCACTTCTGCGAATACCCCGGCACGATCCCGTCCGGGTGGTGATAGCAGTAGAAATAGTCGCCAAAGGCGATCCCATTGGCGCTCAAGGAACCCTCCAGCCGACGGTGGATGCCCTGGATGTTCTCGAACGTGGTCTTGCCCTTGGCGTAGCTGGGCTGGTTGGACACGACGAAGAGCGCGAAGCCGGCTTCGGCCAACCGCCTCAGCGCCGGAATGACGCCGTCGATCACGACCAGATCCTCGGGCCTGTGGGGTGACTCGTACTGGCCCGTCACCGGATTGAAGATCAACTCATTGAGCACTCCGTCTCGATCCAGAAACACCGCCGCGGTCACCGGGTCGACTCCCACTTCATCTCGTATTCCTTCATGTCGGGGTGGGAGACGATCAGGTGCCACACCACCGCCTGCCAGGACTCGGCATGAGGCGTCACGGTCTCGGGGCTCAAGGTGGGGATGACGAGACAGGCATCGGCCTGCTGTGCGGTGTAGCCGCCGTCGCGGCCCACGATGCCCAAGACGGTCGCACCGACAGCCTTGGCGTGCCGCACCGCATGCACGATGTTGCCGCTGATGTTTCGTTCCAGATTCCCGCCGCCGACGGAGAACACCAGCACACCGTCGCGGGACCGAAGCCGACTGCCCTTCAGCCAATTGATGAAACAGCTCTCCCAGCCGTCGTCATTGACCCGAGCGGTCAGTTCCGAAACGTTGTCGGTGGGCGCGTAGGCCTCCATCCCGCAGATCTTCCGAAAGTCATTGACTGCGTGTCCGGCGTTGCCGGCGCTGCCGCCCACCCCCAGGATGAACAACCGTCCCCCGTTTTCCCGGATTCCGCACAACAGCTGGATCATCCGGTCGATCGTGGCCGGATCGACCAGTGCGGCAATCTTGTTCACCTCCTCCAGATACTGGGTGGTGTAAGCGGTGGCCGCAGCGCTCATGATGGACGCACCTTGACCTCGCGAAGATCGCGGTCACATTCGTGTTCGACTCCTTGGTCCGCCATACGCCGGTCCATCCCACCCCTCGATTCGTTGTATGTTCCGATTCAGAAGCTCAGTACGCGCCTTTCCCACCCCCGATCGCGCCGACGGTTTTCGCGGCGATCGCCAAATCGCTGAGCATCGACCAGTTCTCCACGTAGGAGAGGTCCAACCGCACGGAGTCCTCCCAAGACAGGTCGGAGCGGCCGCTTATCTGCCACAGTCCGGTGATGCCGGGCCGGACCAGAAGCCGGCGACGGACTCGATGGTCATAGGTTTCGACTTCGCCTGGCAACGGTGGCCGGGGCCCGACTACGCTCATCTCGCCCCGCAGCACGTTGATGAACTGCGGCAGTTCGTCGATGCTGTATCGGCGCAGCACCCTGCCGACCCGAGTGACTCTGGGGTCCTTGCGGATTTTGAACAGCACGCCGCCTACGCTGTCGTTGAGGTCGACCAGCTGCGCCAGTTGGCGGTCGGCATCGACAACCATCGTGCGGAACTTGATCATCCGGAACGGCAGGCCGTCCAACCCGATTCGTTCCGAACGATAGAAGACCGGGCCCGGGCTGGTCGCCTTCACGGCCACGGCGGCGACGATCATGATCGGTCCGGCAGCCAACAGCGCCAGCAGGGAAAAGCACACGTCGAATGCACGCTTCTGAAACTGCTTGGCGCCCTGATACTGCGGCTTGTCAACCTGGATCAGCGGCAGGTCGGCCACCGGGCGCACGGTCAACCGCGGGCCGGCTACGTCGACGATTCCCGGCGAGACGACCAGGTCGACGCCGAGCTCCTCCAACTGCCACGACAGGTCGTGGACGCCTTCGGGACCCAGCTCTGCCGTCGAGGTCAACGCCACGGTGTCAGCCTGCGAGGCCGCTATCGCGTACCGAATATCGTCCTGGTAGGGGAACACACGCAGCCGCCCCAGATCCGGGACGACCAGCTCGCCGCGTTGCGGACCGCCGGGGGTACACACCCCGACCACGGCGTAGCCGTCGGCGGGATGCCGGGTCAGCGAACGCGCGAGGGCGGCGACGGAGCGGAGCTCTCCGATCGCGAGCACGGAAGTAAGGAAGCGCCCGCGGCGCCGCTGCGCCGAGATATAGGCGCGCGCAACGCGGCGATTGGCGGACAGCGCGACAAGACCGAGCGGAAACGCGATGGCGAGATAACCTCGCGCGATGTCGAGCTTCAACAGGGTGGACACGACAGCGAGGGCCCCGAAGACCGAGAAAGTGGCCGTCCACACCCGGCGGAACTCCTCGGGCCCTGCTCCGATCACCTGCGGCGCACGGGTGTGGTAGATCGCCAGGCCCAGGGACCACGCACAGACGATCAGTACCGAGACCCCCGCGTAGCCCACGGACCCGGCTCCCGCCCACAGACTGCCGTTTGACACGGTTCCGAATCGCACGATCTGCGCCACCGCCACAACGGCACTCAGAACGGCGAAATCAGTCGCCAGAAGCCAATTACCGTAACGGTGTTGCCACCGTTCATGACGAGACCGCTCAGCTGCAGGCAGCAATGCAACCGTGTCGGAGACCGGCGCCGACAAGGTGGGCAGCGCGGTCACCTCAGCGACATCGGCGACCACGGACTGCAGCCGCGAAGGGCCGGGCGGATCAGGGGAATCCTCGGCGTCGACGCCGGCAGCGCCGTCGAGCAAGGTATTGCCAGCCACCGGCAACTCGGTCTGCTGAGTGGTCATGGCAGGCCTGTACTCTCACCGGGATGTTCTCAGGCCCAGCTGGATCCGACTGAGGCGTCGGTGTTGGCCATGTTGTTGCCGGCCGTCTGCACCTTCTGCCCGTGGGCGTTGGCCTGCTCATAGATGACCTGGAAATTCCGCCCCAGCGAAGTGATGAACTCCTGGCAGGCCACCGAGCCGGCGCCGCCCCAGAAATCCCCGGCAGCCAACACATCACGGATGATCGCTTGATGCTCGGCCTCCAACGATGCTGCCTGCGCACGGATCAACGCCCCATGAGCGTCGACGTCGCCGAACTGGTAGTTGATAGACATAGCCCGACCTCCCCTTCCTAGCTGCTCAAGATCTGTTGGGACGCAGCTTCTTGCGTCTCGTAATGGTTCGCGTCGCGAATCAAGCCGTCGCGCACGCCGTGCAGCATGGTCACGATGTTGCGAAACGCGCTCTGCATCTGCCCCATGGTGTCGTAGGACGTGCGCTCGGCGAGTCCTGACCACCCTGCGCCGGAAATGTTGCTCGATGAAGCCCACATTCGCCGGGCCTCGTCCTCCACAGTGGCAGCGTGCACATCGAATCGGCCCGCCATACTCCGCATGGCGTCCGGGTCCGTCATAAAGCGACTGGGCATTTCTGATCTCCATCTCGAATAAGGTGGTTAAGCTTCTGCTGCTGGGGAATCGATCCAAATGCGTTGGGCTGTCATACCGGTGGCTCCTGTCCGCTGACCGGCAGGTACACCAGCGCACACCGGAACCCGGGGGGCGGCGGCGCGAATCCTGGCGGTATCGAGCCTTCGGGGAGCGACGCCGGTACCGGCTCGGCAGGGTATCCGGCAGCCGGTGAACCACCGAGCACCTTCATGCGTGGCATGTATTTGGCAAGTACGGCACCCTCGGGCCCCTTGCCGGCACCCATGGCTCCGGCGGCGCCCATGGCTCCGGCCGCCGGCAACGCACCGAACATGAGCGGCGCACCACCCATGCCGCCGGCGACCTCGCCGGCCGAAAGCGCCAGCGGCGCACTCGCGGAAGCGAGTGTCCCCACCTGCGGCATCGCTGCCCATCCCCAAGTCTGCGGCACCGACAACGCCCCGACAGTTGCCGCTTGACCAACACCCGCCAGACTGCCCAGGCTCGAACTCAACCCTGAGCCGATGACGCCACCGGCGGCCGCGGCGCCCATCGCCGCGCCTGCCGACGCGCCCGCCGATGTTCCCGCTGCGGTTGCCGCATCGGCCAATGCGGCCAGAGGCGGCAGGGCTGTAGCGCCCCCAGCGCTCGTGAGGGACGCGACGGCGGCCGGATTCATCAGGGGACCCAGCGCCTGGGACGCCATAAAGATGCCGAAAAATCCTGGTAGGTAAGCGTACTGGGAGAACAACGTGCTCACGATGCTGCCGGCGTCGATGGTGCCGAAGGGCGATGTCACGGTCGGGGTCGTTGTCGGGGTGGGAACAACGGGTGCGGCCGTATCCAGCGCATTCACCAGCTGGCCCACGAGCCCCGAACCTGCAGGGGACGACGTCGACGTCGCGGGGGATGCCAGGCTTTGCAGCGTAGTGGAGACCATCTGCGACAGCGTCTGCTGCGCGGTACCGGCAGAGGTGCCGGCAGCCTGGGCCACCGACGCGCTCTGCAGCGCCGGCCCGCCCGGGTTGGCGGGCGACGGCGGCGGCGCGAAGGGCGTCAACCTCGAAGCGGCGGCCGAGCTTCCGGCGTAGCCGTACATGGCCGTCGCGTCCTGGGCCCACATTTCGACGTATTCCGCTTCATTGGCCGCGATTGCCGCGGTGTTCTGCCCGAAGAAATTGGTTGCGACCAACACCATCAGCAGAGCTCGGTTCGCCGCAACCACCGGAGGCGGCACCGTCATCGCGAAGGCCGCCGCGTGCGCGGCTGCAGCCGCCTTAGCCTGAAACGCCGCCTCTTCGGCCTGCAGGGCGGTGGTGGACATCCACTCCACATACGGTGTGGTGGCCGCCGCCATGGCCATCGATGACGGCCCCAACCACTGCCCGTCGATCAACCCCGAGATCATCGATCGGTAAGTCGAACCCGCGGACTCCAATTCGGCCGCCAGACCATCCCAAGCCGACGCGGCGGCCAGCATCGATCCCGTCCCCGGCCCCGCATACATTCGTCCGGAGTTGATCTCCGGTGGGAGCGCTCCGTAGTCCATGGCTGGGCCTCTGCGATGCCTAGCCCGACGCGGCCGCGTTGGCCGCCTCGGTGAGGGCGTACGAATTGGCGCTCATACCTAGGGTGTTCACCACCATTTCGTGGATCGCCGCAGCCTGGGCACTGACGGCCTGGTACATCTCGCCGTGTGCGGCGAACTGGGCCGCGGTCAGGGCCGATACTTCGTCGGCGGCCGCGGGCAGCACTCCGGTCGTGGGGGCCGCAGCGGCCGCATTCTCGGCCGTCATCACCGAGCCGACGTTCTGCAGGCTGCCGGCCACCTCGGCCAGCACCTCCGGGTGTGTGGTCACATACGACATGTGTGCTCCCCCCTTACAGCAGTGCGCAAGGGTCATGCCTTGCGCACCTTTGGATTACGCAGGACAGAGTTACGCAGGACAAAAGTCTCGACAAGCCCGTTCAGTGAGCGGGCGAGAACTCGAACGGGGCCCAAACGGACCGCCTCGAACATCTGCAGCGGCCCAGGCAAGCGGGGGAAGTTTCCCCGCAACGTCGCCGGATCCGTCAATCCAGCGGACTTGCCATGGCTAATTTTTAGACCCGGCCGCGCCGGGGCGCTAGAGTACTCGGTTACCCTAAATGGGTCCGTAGCGGTACTCGGCCAAAGCGATAACAACACTCGGGCCAGTCAGCCCGCCACTGCTGTCGCTGAGTACGACAGGCGCGATGACTTTGCCGCGACGGTGCGGGCGATGAAAGGCTGAGCGAGGCGGCGGCGTACCAACGCGCACCGCAGGCATGCACAGTCGCGGCGAAGAAGTGGGGCTCGATGATTTCACACGACGACACCGTGGTCCTGGTCTTGGCGGCCGGATCCGGCACCCGCATGGTCTCCGACACCCCCAAAGTGCTGCATGAGCTGGGTGGGCGCAGCATGCTCGCACATTGCCTGCGGGCAGCCGCCGGCGTGGCCCCCCGTCACCTGGTGGTGGTGCTGGGCCACGCCCACGAGCGCATCGCCGAGTCTGTCGCCGAGCTGGCGCAAGCCCTGGACTGCCGCATCGACATCGCCCTGCAGGAACAGCAGCTGGGCACCGGGCATGCGGTGCTGTGCGGCCTGTCGGCCCTGCCGGACGACTTCACCGGCACCGTGGTGGTGACCTCCGCCGACATCCCGCTGCTGGACACCGCCACCCTGCAGGCCCTGATCGACACCCACCGCACCGCCCCGGCCGCCGTCACCGTGCTGACCACCACCCTGGCCGACCCCACCGGTTACGGCCGCATCCTGCACACCCAGGACGGCGAGGTGACCGCGATCGTCGAACAGGCCGACGCCACCGAGTCCCAGCGGGAGATCCGCGAGGTCAACGCCGGGATCTACGCCTTCGACATCGCGCCGCTGCGCTCCGCGCTGGGCAGGCTCGGCTCGGACAACGCCCAGCACGAGCTGTACCTGACCGACGTGATCGGCATCGTCCGCGGCGACGGCCAGGTGGTACACGCCCGCCACGTCGACGATGCCGCCTGCGTGGCCGGGGTCAACGACCGTGTCCAACTGTCGGAGCTGGCCGCCGAGCTCAACCGGCGCCTGGTGGCCGCGCACCAGCGGGCCGGGGTCACCATCGTCGACCCGGCCAGCACCTGGATCGACGTGGACGTGACCATCGGGCGCGACACCACGGTGGCACCCGGAACGCAGCTGCTCGGACGCACCCGGATCGGCGCGCACTGCGCGGTGGGACCCGACACCACCCTGACCGATGTCACGGTGGGCGACGGTGCGTCGGTGATCCGCAGCCACGCCGCCTCGTCGTCGATCGGCGCCGGTGCCACGGTCGGACCGTTCGCCTACCTGCGCCCGGGCACCGTGCTGGGCGCCGACGCCAAGCTGGGAGCGTTCGTCGAGACCAAGAACTCCACCATCGGGACCGGGACCAAGGTGCCGCACCTGACCTACGTGGGCGACGCCGACATCGGCGACCACTCCAACATCGGGGCCTCCAGCGTGTTCGTCAACTATGACGGCCAGACCAAACGGCGCACCACCATCGGCTCGCATGTGCGCACCGGCTCGGACACGATGTTCGTGGCCCCGGTCAGCGTCGGCGACGGGGCCTACACCGGCGCCGGGACGGTGGTACGCCACGACGTTCCACCGGGCGCGCTGGCGGTGTCGGCCGGGCCGCAGCGCAACATCGAGAACTGGGTGCAGCGCAAACGGCCCGGCAGCCCGGCCGCCGCGGCGGCCGACGCGGCGAACGCCGCCGGCGATCCGGGCCGCACCCAACCCGACCCCGCACCGTGAGGTTGATCGCGTTGCGGCGACCCGAGGCGAAATTACGCGCCCGGCTACGTACCATAAGGCCCGAGTTAACTCGTCCCAATTCCCAAATCTCCTACGGCGGGGGCAGCACGTGAGCCACGACTGGACAGACAATCGCAAGAACCTGATGCTTTTCGCCGGTCGTGCGCACCCGGAACTGGCCGATCAGGTCGCCAAGGAACTGGACGTCCCGGTGACGGCCCAGACCGCCCGTGACTTTGCCAACGGCGAAATCTTCGTGCGTTTCGACGAGTCGGTGCGCGGCTGCGACGCCTTCGTGCTGCAGTCGCACCCGGCGCCGCTGAACCAGTGGCTGATGGAACAGCTGCTCATGATCGACGCGCTCAAGCGCGGCAGCGCCAAGCGGATCACCGCGATCCTGCCGTTCTACCCCTACGCCCGGCAGGACAAGAAGCACCGCGGCCGCGAGCCGATCTCGGCGCGCCTGGTGGCCGACCTGCTCAAGACCGCCGGCGCCGACCGGATCGTCACGGTGGACCTGCACACCGACCAGATCCAGGGCTTCTTCGACGGCCCGGTGGACCACATGCGGGCGCAGCCGCTGCTGATCGGCTACATCAAGGAGAACTACGGCAACTCCGATGTCGTGGTGGTCTCCCCCGACTCCGGCCGGGTGCGCATCGCCGAGAAGTGGGCGGACTCGCTGGGCGGCGTTCCGCTGGCGTTCATTCACAAGACCCGCGACCCGCTGGTGCCCAACCAGGTCAAATCCAACCGCGTCGTCGGTGAGGTGGCCGGCAAGACCTGTGTACTGATCGACGACATGATCGACACCGGCGGCACCATTGCCGCGGCCGTCAACCTGCTGCGCGAGGACGGCGCGCGCAACGTGATCATCGCCGCCACGCACGGGGTGCTGAGCGACCCGGCCGCCGAGCGGCTGGCGGCCTGCGGCGCCAGCGAGGTGATCGTCACCAACACGCTGCCGATCCCCGAGGACAAGCGGTTCCCGCAGCTGACCGTGTTGTCGATCGCCCCGCTGCTGGCCAGCACCATCCGGGCGGTGTTCGAAAACGGCTCGGTCACCGGCCTTTTCGACGGAGACGCCTGATATGACCGACGCGGTGATCTATCACAACCCGCGTTGCTCGACCTCCCGCAAAACGCTGGAACTGCTACGCGAGCACGGTATCGACCCGACAGTCGTGGAGTACCTGAAGTCGCCGCCGTCGCGTGCGGAGCTGGCGGAGCTGATCAGCGCCGCCGGGGTGGGCGTACGCGGCGCGGTGCGCACCGGCGAGGCGGTCTACGCCGAGCTGGGCCTGGCCGAAGCGTCCGACGACGATCTGCTCGACGCGATGGCCGCCAACCCGATCCTGATCCAGCGGCCGTTCGTCGTCACCGGCAAAGGCACCCGGCTGGCCCGTCCGATGGACGCGGTCCGCGAGATCCTGTGAGCTCGTCTCGGTTGGCGGCCGCGACGCTGGCGGCGTGCGCGGTCCTGGCCGCCACGGCCTCCGGCTGCGGCAGCAAAACCCCTGATTACCACTCCATTTGGGGAAACGGCACCGCGACCACCACCTCCTCGGAGCCGGAACCCCCGGTGACCGTGGGGCGGTACCTCGAAGACCAGGGGGTGGTCGCCGAGGCGGTGGCCCCCAACGCCCCCACCGACCTGACCGTGTCGATCCCGACACCGCCGGGCTGGACCAGGAAGGAAAGCCCGATGCTGCCGTCGACCACTTTGGTCCTCGGCAAGGGCGAGAAGTTCCCGCGGGCGATCTTGACTGTGGTCAAGCTCGACGGCAACTTCGACTCGAAGGAGGCCATCCGGCACGGGGTGGTCGACGCCCAGCTCTCACCGAATTTCCGGTTGCTGGACGCCTCCAACGAGGACTACCAGGGTTTCCCGTCCTCGATGGTGCAGGGCACCTACGACATGGACGGCCAGCGCCTGCACAGCTGGTTTCGGATGGTGATCGCGACCGGTTCGGCACCGGCAGACCAGCGCTATCTGGTGCAGCTGGCGGTCACCGCACCGGCCGACGAGGCACCCAAGCACGCCACCGACGTCGAAGCGATCATGAACGGGTTCACCGTCGCCGCCAAGTGAGCCGCATCGGTGTTCAGGTCTTGTTACAGTGCGACGCACCTGTTGAAGGGAGCCCACCATGTCTCTCGTTCGCCGGTCAGTGCTGAGCCTTTCCGGGCTCGCGGCCGTCGCCGCCGGCCTGTTGGGGCCCACGGCGTCGGCTGACGCCCCACCCGGCTGCACCGCCGCCGATATGGCCAACACCGTCACCGGCGTCACCGCCTCGACGTCGGGCTACCTGTACGCGCATCCGGACGTCAACGCGTTCTACACCGAGCTGCGCGACCGGCCCGACGACGAGGTGCCCGAGGCGATCCGCAGCTTCTTCGCCGACCATCCGCAGGCCCACGCCGACCTACTCGGGCTGCGCCAGCCCCTGACCGATTTCCGGGCCCGGTGCGGACTGCCCCAGGCCGAGCCCCCGCTGCTGGACCAATGATCACCCGCCGGATCGGGATCCTCGCAGCACTGGCGCTGATGAGCCTGCCGGGGGCCGTCGTGGTGTTCACACCGGCCGGCACCACCACCGCACAGGGCTGCGTGAGCGTGGGCCGCCGCGTGTATGTCAGCGGTTGCGCCGACCCGGTGCCGCCACCGGCCTACTATGCGCCGCTGCCCGAAGACGTGCCGCCGCCCCCGCCGCCACCGCCGCCCAGCGTCTGCACGGGTTACAACGGGCGCTGGGTGCACACGGCGAACTGCCACTGAGCGCGCACCTGATCACTAGAGTGTGGCCATGACCTCTTGGACCGCCGGCGATCTGCCGTCGTTCGCCGGCCGGTCCGTGATCGTCACGGGCGCCAACAGCGGATTGGGCGCGGTGACCGCGCGCGAGCTTGCGCGCGTGGGCGCCGCCGTCACCCTGGCCGTCCGCGACACCGCCAAAGGGCAGGCCGCCGCGGCGGGAATGCCCGGTGATGTGACGGTTCGGGCCCTGGATCTGGCCGACCTGTCCTCGGTGCGCCGTTTTGCCGACGACACCGCGCAGGTCGACGTGCTGATCAACAACGCGGGCATCATGGCGGTGCCTTACGCAGCCACCGTCGACGGCTTCGAAAGTCAGATCGGCACCAACCACCTGGGCCACTTCGCGCTGACCAACCTGCTGCTGCCCAAACTCACCGACCGGGTGGTCACGGTGTCCTCCTTCGCGCACCGGATCGGCCAGGTGAACCTCGACGACCTGAACTGGAAGTCGCGGAAATATTCGCCGTGGCGGGCCTACGGCCAGTCCAAGCTGGCCAACCTGTTGTTCACCAGCGAACTCCAGCGCCGGCTCGTGGCAGCGGGATCGCCGCTGCGGGCGCTGGCCGCTCACCCCGGCTACTCGAGCACCAATCTGCAGGGCCACACCGGCAATCGGGTCGCCGACCTGCTGACCCGGACACTGGGCAACTGGACCCTGGCGACCAGCGCCGACTTCGGAGCGCGGCAGACGCTCTACGCGGCGTCGCAGGATCTGTCCGGCAACACCTTCATCGGCCCGCGGTTCGGCCTGCTGGGCCGCAGCGGTCCGGTCGGCCGCAGCCGGCCGGCCAAGAGCGGGTCCACCGCCGCCGGACTGTGGACGCTGTCCGAGCAGCTCACCGGGGTTCAATTTCAGATCTGAGCCGCTGATGCGTTAGCCTGACCAGGCGTCACGGCGAGGGCGGCCCCCTTGGGCTGCCGTTATCGGCGAGGACCTCCTAGGTGGTTGTCGCGATCTGGCCGTGCCTGATGCCCACCCGTACCACCTCAGGAGTTCCCATGGCCAAGACCCCGACCACCAACCAGCTGACTGCCTCGGTGCGGACCGAGATCGGCAAGGGCGCGTCACGCCGGGCCCGCCGGGCCGGCCGGGTTCCCGCCGTCCTCTACGGCCACGGCACCACCCCCCAGCACCTGGAGCTTCCGGCGCTCGACTTCGCCGCCGTGCTGCGTCACTCGGGCACCAACGCGGTACTCACCCTCGACATCGAGGGCACCGAGCAGCTGGCGCTGACCAAGGCGCTCGAGATCCACCCGATCCGTCGCACCATCCAGCACGCCGACCTGCTGGTCGTTCGCCGCGGCGAGAAGGTCGTCGTGGAGGTCAACGTCGTCCTCGAGGGCGACGCCGCCCCCGGCACCCTGGTCACCCAGGACGCCACCGCGGTGGAGATCGAAGCCGAAGCGCTGTCGATTCCCGAACAGCTGACCGTCTCGGTCCAGGACGTGCAGGCCGGCACCCAGATCACCGCCGGCGACCTGGCGCTGCCCAAGGGCGTGAGCCTGGTCTCCGACCCCGAACTGCTGGTGGTCAACGTGATCGAGGCCCCGAGCGCCGAGGCCGAAGAGGGCGAGGAAGCCGGCGGCGAAGGCGGCGACGCCGCCGCTTCCGAGTAGGCCGAGCGCGGCGTGGCCGAGTCACCCCCGATACTGGTGGTCGGCCTGGGCAATCCGGGCCCGAACTACGCCCGCACTCGGCACAACGTCGGCTTCATGGTTGTCGACCTGCTCGCCGAGCGGGCCGGGTCGGCATTCAAGCTGCACAAGCGCTCCGGCGCCGACGTGGCCACCGGGCGCCTGTGCGGGCGCCCGGTGGTGTTGGCCCGGCCACGCTGTTACATGAACGAGTCGGGGCGCCAGGTGGGCCCCCTGGCCAAGTTCTACTCGGTGCCCACGAGCGGCGTCGTGGTGATCCATGACGACCTCGACCTGGACTTCGGCCGGATCCGGCTCAAGCAGGGCGGCGGCGAGGGCGGCCACAACGGGCTGCGTTCGATAGCCACCGTCCTGGGCAGCAAGGACTTTCAGCGGGTTCGGCTCGGAATCGGCCGCCCCCCGGGACGCCAGGATCCGGCCGCGTTCGTGTTGCAGCCGTTCAGCGCCCGCGAGCGCGACGTGCTGCCGACCATCTGCGAGCAGGCCGCCGACGCCACCGAACTGCTGATCGAGCGCGGGCTGGAGCCCGCCCAGAACATCGTGCACGCCTGGGGCGCATAACCGAACGCGCGACGACGCCCCCGCCACCGGCCTGGGGGCTCCCTGGTCCAGGTGTCCAGGCCCCTAGGTGACCAGCGCGATGGAGTTGGCCCGGCGCAGCTTGCCCGACGGGGTCTTGGGGATGCTGCCCGGCCCGAGCACCACCACGTTGCGGGGCCGCATGTCGACTTCGGTGACCACCTCGTGGGCAACCTGGTGCTCGATGCGGCGTACCTCGGCCGGATCCTGCCAGGCGTTGGATTCGACGGCGACCGCGAAGGTCTCCCGGGAGTGCCCGGCATCGAGGCGCACCGCGACCGCGCAACCCGGCCGGACACCCTCGACGCGGCCGGCGGCCCGCTCGATGTCGGTCGGGTAGATGTTGCGGCCCGCCATGATGATGACGTCCTTGACCCGGCCGCACACCACCACGTGGCCGTTCTCCATCTGGTAGCCCAGGTCGCCGGTGTCATACCAGCCGTGCTCGTCCTGCGCCGGCAGGAAGCCCGCCATGGTCAGGTAGCCCGGGGTCACCGGCTCGCCGCGCAACTGGATGACGCCCACGCCGCGCGCCGGCAACGCGTTGCCGTTCTCGTCGACGATCCGGATCTCGATGCCCTCCAGCAGCGGCCCCAGCGAGGCCAGCCGGCGGGTGTTGCCCTTGGTGGCCGGAACCGCACGACGCAGGGCGGCCAGCAGGTCGGCGTCGACCTCGTCGACGACCAGACCCGCACCGCACTTGGAGAACGACACCGCCAGCACCGTCTCGGCCATGCCGTAGGCCGGCAGGATGGCTTCGGGCTTCAGGCCGAAGGGCCGGCCCGCGTCGATCAGGTCCTCGACGTCGGCCGGCTCCACCGGCTCGGCACCCGAGAGCGCGAATCGCAGCGTGGACAGGTCGAACTGGCCGGGGGTCGCCTGCTTGCGCAGCCGCTTGGCGAACAGGGCGTAGGCAAAGTTCGGGGCCGCCGTCATGGTGCCCTTGTACTTGTCGATCAGCTTCGCCCACAGCAGCGTGTCGCGCAGGAAGTCCATCGGGGTGATCTTGACCAGCTCGGCACCGAAGTACATCGGCACGGTCAGGAAGCCGATCATGCCCATGTCGTGGAAGCACGGCAGCCAGCTGATCATGACGTCCTTTTCGACGTCGTACTCAGCGCTGATGAACATCGCCTCGGCGTTGGAGTAGATGTTGCGGTGGGTGATCTGCACGGCCTTCGGCGACCCGGTCGAACCCGACGTCAGCTGCATCAGCGCCAGATCGTCCTCGCCGGCCTCTTCCGGGTCGATCGGCTCGGCGGCCAGCAGATCTGCGACCGTGACCACCTTCAGGCCCTTGGCGGTCAACACCGGCTCCGCCGCCATGAAGGGCTCGGAGATGATGACGGCCTTGGCGTCGATCATGTCGACGACGGTCATGGTGTCCTCGGCCCAGACCGCCAGGTCGGTGCGCGGGGTGGGCTGGTGCAGCATGGTCAGGCTGGCGGCGCGCATCCACACGCCCTGGGCCGTGGGGGCGATTTCGACCGGGGCGCCGGCAAGCACCCCTACCGCGTCCCCGGGACCGACACCGGCCGCGGCCAGTCCGCCGGCGATGCGGCGGGCCCGCTCATGAACCTCGGCCCAGGTGTGCCGGACCGGTGCGTGCGGCTCGCCGGTGACCATGCCTTTGGTGGATTCCCGGGCACTACGGAACATGTTGTCGGTAAACCTGCTCACCACGGCCTCCTAGCCGGCACCAGTACTTTCCATACGGGCTCAGATTTCATGTTCCACCTGCTGGAGACCAGTTTGCGAGAGGCACGCGCGCACAATTCGGTGGCGGTTAGATCTCGATACCGTAATGCGCGGCCCACCAGATCAGGAGCGTCTGGGTGGCAGGGATGTCCTGGCCGCAATTAGTCACCGCGGGCTATCTTAAACTCCTCTTAATCCACGGGGCAAATCTGCCCGCGTGTCGGGTGCGACGTCAGGCCCCGTTGACCGACGACGGCACCACCCGGGCCCCGTAGACCGGGCCGCTGGCCACCCGCACCGCCCGGCCCGCGCCCAACGCAGACAGCTCCACGGCGACGTCGGCCGCCGACGCCGCCGACGCGCACAGGAACGCACACGTCGGCCCGGAACCGGACACCACACCGGCCAGCGCGCCGGCCTCCACACCGGCGCGCAGAGTCCGGCGCAGCGCCGGGTTGAGGCTGATCGCTGCCGCCTGCAGATCATTGCCGAGCAGTCCGGCCAATCGCTGCGGGTCACCGGCGGCCAGCGCGGCCAGCACAGGCTCAGGATCGCCCGACTCCGGCAGCCGGCGACCCGTGTCGCGCAGCCGGTCCAACTCGGCGAAGACCGCCGGGGTGGACAGCCCGCGGTCGGCGAACGCCAGCACCCAGTGGAACGTCTCCCGGGTGAGCACCGTCGCCAGTTCCTCGCCGCGGCCGGTGCCCAATGCGGTACCGCCGTGCAGCGCGAACGGCACGTCGCTGCCCAGCCGGGCGGCCAGCGCGTGCAGGTCGCGGCGCGGCACACCGAGCTCCCAGAGCACATTCATCCCGACCAGCACCGCCGCGGCATCGGCGCTGCCGCCGGCCATACCGCCGGCCACCGGAATCGACTTGTCGATGCTGATCGCCACGTCCGGAGCCCGGCCCACGTACTCGGCCATCAGCTCGGCGGCCTGCCAGGCCAGGTTGCGCTCATCGGTGGGCAGCACGTCGGCGCCCTCGCCGCCGACCCGCAGCGACAGCACGTCGGCGTCGCGGACCGTCACCTCGTCGACCAACGACACCGCATGGAAGACGGTGGTCAACTCGTGGTAACCGTCCGTCCGGCGGTCGCCGACGGCCAGGTAGAGGTTGAGCTTGCCCGGCACCCGAACGGTGACCGAACCGGTCGGGGACCACTCGGTGGCGGCAGTTCCGTCGGATGCGGTCACGCCGATGAGACTAACGGTCGCAGGCGCCTCGGCGACTGCGGTCGCGCGGGTCGGTCAGGAGAACAGATCGGCGAAGTCCTGCCCGACCGCTTCGATCGCCTCCGCAAACACCGCCGCCTGGAACCCGGCCGCCATGGTGACCAGTCCGGTGGTGGCCGCCAACGGCATGCCGATCGCCCCGATCAGGTCACCGGAGAGCAGCTCGTCGAAGAACAGGCTCACGTTGTAGGCCGGCAGGCTGGTCACCAAGGCGTTGATGATGTCGGCGGCCGGCAACAGGGTTGCGTAAAGAGAGGCGGCAGCGCTGCTGAACGTGTTGACGACCTCACTCAGACTGGGCAGGGAGAAGTCCAGCGTGGCCCCGGTGTCCCAGCCGAACCAGTCGGCCACACTGCCCGACGACAGTTCCCGCAGGGCGTCGCCGAAATCCGCCCAACCCTGCTGCACGCCGTTCCCCAGCGCGGTGAGCACGTCCACCGGGTTGACGTCGGGGAACAGCCCGAACGGAGTGGAGATGTCCGCCGGACCCTGGTCCCAGCCGTGTTCGATGTCGCCGTAGCCCAGGTTGACCAGCACCCGCAGCGCGGGCTGCAACAGATCGGCGAACGCATCGCCGAATGCGGTGAGACGCAACGGTTCCAGCAGCGGCAGGTTCTCGGTGGGGATCATGAAGTATCGGGTGTTGCCCGCATAGCCCTCCGAGACGTCCAACTCGATGGCGGCCGCCAGCTGCTCGTCACTCAACGACGGATAGTTGCGGTGGATGAACAGGATGCCCATGAAGGCGTTGAGGTCAGCCAGCAGGTTCAGCGGGTACTTCGGGAAGTCGGCGAAACCGTCGTATTCCTGGACGTAATTCACCGACGTCCACGGAGTCTCCGACGGCGCGCCGCCGCTGAACGTCACGCCCAGGCTGGGCAGACTCAGCGGCACACCGGGGATGTCGAAGCGCGGCAGCAGGCCGCCGTTGGGGTTGGACGGGCTGCCCAAGGTCACGAAGGACAGCTCGTCGGCGGTGGGCCGCAGGTCGTCGGGCAGCGCCAGCAGCTTGTCCATCACCACGCCGTTGATGACACCGCTCTGCGAGTATCCCGTCACGACAAGGTCATTGCCCCTGCCGATCTCCTCCATGATGGTGTGGAACAAGATGGTGGCGCCCTGCTGAACGGAGGTGTCCAGCGGAAGCGTTTTCACTCCGGTGATCGGATAGAGCCCCTCCGGGGTGAACAGGGCGTTGGTGGCATCGACCGGGAAGGTCGGCTGGCCCGCGAACTTGGGGACCGCCGGGTCGATATACCGCTCGGTGAGCGCGCTCAGGTACTGCGGTGGCGGGATCGGGAGTCCGCTGCCGCCCATGATCCACGACTCGGTGTCGAGCAGCGTGGTCTGCGCCACCACCGTCTTGGCGGTGGTGGCCAGCCCGGGCGCCGGCGCCGGCGCGAGACCCGATGCGGCGAGAGCGGCCAGTGCCAGCGGCACCGCGCCGAGCGACCGGGGGGTGCGGGTGGAAAGAGATTTCATGGCCGCCTCTCGGGTCCGGGAAGTGGAGTCTGACTATTAGTTTTACCAGCGAACCATCATGTTTTCCTACTGTCGCGATCATGTTTATCTCAGTTATCTGCGGACCGGCGGTAACGGCACCCAACCGGGCTGGGCCGCCCTAGCCTGAGGCCATGACGGGAGCCGGCGTCGGCTACGGCGGCTATGTGATCGACGGCGAGGTGGGCCGCGGAGGGCACGCCGCGGTGTATCGGGCCCATGACCCCGGCAGTCCCGCCACGCCCGTGGCACTGAAGGTCCTCGACGAGACGCACCGCTCCCCCGCGCAGCAGGCTCGGCTGAGCCGCGAGTTCGCGTTCGCCAATGCGCTCAAGCACCCTCATATCGTCGCGGTGTTTCGGCACGGGCCGTTCTGGCTGGCGATGCAGTACGTCGACGGGGGCAAGGCGACCGGCCTGCGCACGCTCGCGGACCGGTTGACCGCGCTGGCCCAGGTGGCCGCGGCACTGGACTACGCACACCGTCGCGGCATCGTGCACGGCGACGTCAAACCCGCCAACATCCTCATCCCCGCGGACTTCAGCCACGCCGGGGCGGTGCTGACCGATTTCGGGGAGGCTCACGCCGTCGTCGACGACGTCCGCCACCGGCCCCGGCATTCCGGCGCCCTCGAGGTGTCGCTGCCCTACACCGCACCGGAGATCCTGCACGGCAAGGCGCCCTCGGCGGCCACCGACGAGTACGCCCTGGCGTGCACCGCGGTCGAGTTGCTCACCGGGTCGCCGCCGTTTGACGCCCGCGACGCCGCCGACCTGGCCGACGCGCACCTGCGACTACTGGCCCCTGCCCTGTCGGCCAGCCTGGGTCCGGGAGCCCGGGCCGCCGACGTGGTCGTGCAACGGGCGCTGGCGAAGCTCCCGGCGAGCCGCTACGACTCCTGCGCCGAGTTCTGCGCAGAGTTGTCGCGAGCGCTGCTGTCGCCCGCCGCCCCCGCCGCATCCGAAACCTGAAGCAAACGAACGAAGTCCGCGATCGCCAGGGTCTCGCCGCGACGGGCCGGATCGATGCCGGCCGCCTCCAGTAACTCCGCCGACCGCACTCCGGAGCCGGCCCAGTTCGCGAACGCGTTACGGGAGGTCTTGCGGCGCTGGGCGAACGCGACGTCGATCAGCGCGAACACCCGGCGACGGAACTCCTGGTCGACCGGCCACGGGGCGGTGTCGTAGCGGTCGATGCGCACCAGCCCGGAGTTCACCCGTGGCACCGGCCAGAACACGCTCGGCGGTACGGTGCCGCAGCGGCGCACCGTGCCGAAGAAGCGCGCCTTGGCGCTGGGCACCCCGTAGTCCTTGCCGCCCGGCTCGGCGGCCAGTCGCTCGGCGACCTCCAGCTGCACCATGACCGTCACGGTGCGCAGCGAGTCGAACTCCGACAGCAGGTGCAGCAGCGCCGGAACCGCCACGTTGTAGGGCAGATTGGCCACCACCGCCGTCGGGCTGGTCGCGACATCGTCACGGCGCACGGTCAGTACGTCTGCATCGAGGACCTGCAACCGGGCCGCGTCGGCGGGCGCGTGTTCGGCGACGGTCCGCGGCAGCCGGCCCGCCAGCACCGGATCCTTCTCGACGGCGATCACCGTGGGGCCGCGCTCGAGCAGCGCCAGGGTCAGCGAGCCCAGCCCGGGCCCGACCTCGAGGATGTGGTCGTCGGCGGTGACGCCGGCACCGTCAACGATCCGGCGGACGGTGTTGGCGTCATGGACGAAGTTCTGCCCCAGCGATTTGCGGGGCCGCAGGTCGAGTTCTTGCGCCAGGGCCCTGATGTCACCGGCCCCGAGTAGCCCGATGGTCAGCGTCTCCCGCTGCACACCGGCCAGGCGCCCCAGCCCTGCCGTGCCTGGGTGACCTCCGCAATGGCGATCTGCTCCTCGCGGGTGGCCAGGTCGGCCCGCGGCGCGTAGCGCAACCCGCCGTTGGCCACCCAGGTGCCGTAGTCGAACTGCACACCGCCGTAGAAGCCGTTGCCGGTGTTGATCGACCAATTGCCGTGCGACTCGCAATTGGCGATGCGGTCCCAGACGGCACCGTAGACCGACGGCGGCACCTCGGTGCCCGGCTTGGCGCCGACCCGCAGCACCGAATCACGGGCCGCGGCCACCACCGCGTTGGCCACCGGCAGGCGGCCGGTCTCGGCGCCGTTGACCGTGGCAACCGCGTAGGTGACGTCCTGCGTGCCCGGCGTGCCCGGGTCTTCGACCACCTGACGGCTGATGTTCATCGTCGGGTCTTCGATGCGCTGGGGCGTCGGGGGCAGCGGCACCCGCTCGGTGACCTGCGTGACCCGGATGCGCGTGACCTCGATGTGCATGCCCTCGGTGATCGGCGTCGACGCCGCGGGGATGACCTTGTCGGCCTGCTCCAGCGGGGCGCCGTCGGCGGCGAGCAGCTCGGCCACGTTCGGCGCGGCCAGGCGCACGGTACGGACCTGGCCACCGTCGTCGATCGTGACTGTCTTGGCGCTGACGACCGGCAGCGCCATCCCGGCCAGCGGAACCCGGCTGCCACGAGACGCCGCGGCCGGCGCGGTGTCGGTCATCGACAGCTGGGCCAGCGCCTCATCCACCGACAGTGCCGTCGTCCAGACCTGCTGAGGCTCACGGCCGTCCAGGGACAGCTGCAACGGCCGGCCACGGCGGACCGTGATGGTGTCGGCGTCGTGCACCCGCGCATCCCGGGCGGGGCTCACATCGTCGCGTTCGCCGAGCTCGAAGCCGTTCTCGGCGACCACGTCGATGACGCGCGACCGCATGGTGGTGACGGTGACGGGAGTGCCGTCGACGTCGAGCGTCAGCGTCTTGGCGCTGGCGACCGCGAAGCCGCCCGCGAAGGTCAGCACCAGCAACAGGGCGCCGACCAGAACCCGCAGCATCGGCGAGGGCGCCTGGTGCAGTCTGGTCAAAGCGTTCAAAGCACAACCCTTACGACACGGGACTGGGGGCCTCACGGCGCCCCAGGTTGATAACGGAACGGTAACGAAACTGCCGGCGGTCGGCAACCGGGTGTGACCTGCTCGACCCTCAGTCCAGCCCGTAGACCCGCCGGGCGTTGCGGTTCGTCACCTCCGCCAGCTCGACTGCCGAGGTTCCCAGCAGCTCGGCCAGCGCCCTGACAGTGTATGGCAGACAATAGGGCTCGTTCGGTGCACCGCGGTACGGGTGCGGAGTCAAAAACGGCGCGTCGGTCTCCACCAGCAGCTGCTCATGCGGGACAACCTCGACAGCTTCGCGCAGCTCACGAGCGTTTTTGAAGGTGACCGTCCCGGACAGGCTGACCATCCACCCCGCGTCGGCGCAGGTGTGAGCCATGTCCTTCCCCGACGAGAAGCAGTGGAAGATCACCGTCTCCGGCGGTCCCTCGGCCCGCAGGACGTCCAGCACGGCGTCGTCGGCGTCGCGGTTGTGGATCATCAGCGGCTTGCCGGTGCGTTTGGCCAGATCGATGTGCCAGGCGAAGGCCTCGCGCTGGGTCTGCGGCGAGGCACAGCCCTCCAAAAGCCCCGGCCAATACAGGTCCATGCCGGTCTCCCCGACAGCCACCACCCGCGGGTGGGCGGCCAGTTCCTCGATCTCGGCGCGGGCGGCGCCGTCGAGCGCGTCGGCCCGGGTGGGGTGCAGCGCGACGGCGGCATAAACCCGCGTATCGGCGTCGGCGGCCTGGGTCACCCAGCGCGCCGACGCCAGATCGTCGGCGACGGTCACCGCCACCTCGACCCCCGCCGCGGCGGCCCGGTCCATGATGGCGCGCACCGCACCGTCGGCGGCGTCGCCACCGCGTGCGAGGCAGGCGTCCAGATGGGTGTGGGCGTCGACCAGCGGACTCAACGGCTCGGGCGCGGGCGGCGGAGCTTTGGCTGATCGTTTGGAACTCACCCGCACACAATAGGGTGAACGGTGATGAAGCCCTTCTACGTCACCACCGCGATCACCTACCCCAACGGTGACCCGCACATCGGTCACGCCTACGAGTACATCGCCACCGACGCGATCGCCCGGTTCCACCGGCTCGACGGATACGACGTGCGGTACCTGACGGGGACCGACGAGCACGGTCTGAAGATGGCGGAGACCGCCGCGGCCGAGGGCATCCCGACCGCGGAGCTGGCACGGCGCAACTCCGATGTGTTCGAGAGCCTGCAGCGCAAGCTCAACATCTCGTTCGACCGGTTCATCCGCACCACCGACGCCGACCACCTGGAAGCCTCCAAGGCCATCTGGCAGCGCATGGTCGACGCCGGCGACATCTACTTAGACGCCTACTCCGGCTGGTACTCGGTGCGCGACGAACGGTTCTTCACCGAGGGCGAGACACGGCTGACTGAGGACGGCTCACGGGTGGCCGCCGAAACCGGGGCCCCGGTCACCTGGACCGAGGAGCAGACTTACTTCTTCCGCCTCTCGGCCTACGCCGAGCGGCTGATGGCGCACTACGAGGCGCACCCGGATTTCATCGCCCCGGAGGTGCGCCGCAACGAGGTCATCAGTTTTGTCTCCGGCGGCCTGCGCGACCTGTCGATCTCGCGCACGTCGTTCGACTGGGGCGTGCCGGTGCCCGGAGACCCCGACCACGTGATGTACGTGTGGGTGGACGCGCTGACCAACTATCTGACCGGCGTCGGCTACCCCGACACCGAGTCGGCGACGTTCCGCCGGTATTGGCCGGCGGATCTGCACATGATCGGCAAGGACATCATCCGATTCCACACCGTGTACTGGCCGGCATTCCTGATGTCGGCCGGTATCGAGCTGCCACGCCGGGTCTTCGCGCACGGCTTCCTGCTCAACAGCGGCGAGAAGATGAGCAAGTCGGTGGGCAATGTCATCGATCCGGTCGCGTTCGTCGACAAGTACGGCGTGGACCAGGTGCGCTATTTCCTGCTGCGGGAGATCCCGTTCGGCCAGGACGGCAGCATCTCCGACGAGGCCATGATCAGCCGGGTAAACGCGGATCTGGCCAACGAACTGGGCAACCTGGCGCAGCGCTCGCTGTCGATGGTGGCCAAGAACCTGGCCGGGGTGGTGCCCGAGCCGACCGCGCCGACCGCGGACGACGCCGAGTTGCTGGCGCTGGCCGACGGCCTGCTGGACAAGGTGCGCGACGCGTTCAGCTCCCAGTCCATGCACCTGGGACTCGAGGCCATCTGGCTGATGCTGGGCGCGGCAAACCGGTACTTCTCCGCCCACGAGCCGTGGAAGCTGGCCAAGAGCGAGGCCGCCGCGGACCAGGCCCGCTTCGGCACCGTCCTGTACACCACGCTCGAGGTGGTGCGGATCGCGGCGCTGCTGGTGCAGCCGGTGATGCCGGAGTCGGCGGCCAAACTGCTGGACCTGCTGGGCCAGCCCGGCGAGCAGCGGACGTTCACCGCCGTGCCCGACCGGCTGACCGCGGGACGACACCTGCCGCCGCCGTCCGGGGTGTTCCCGCGCTACCAGTGAGCGGCGCCGGCCGGCCGCGGCGGTGACACCGGCGGGGCGGCCCGTGTCACACATTCGTGCTCCGCGGTGTCTTGAAGGCATCAGCACCTTCAACGACAGGAGCCACTCATGACCCGCATCCAGGTCGTCATCCTCGGCGGCGGCTACGCCGGCACCTTGGCCGCCAACCGACTGCGCCAGCATCCGGCCGTCGACATCACCGTGGTCAACCCGCGGCCGGTGTTCGTCGAACGCATCCGGCTGCACCAGTACATCGCCGGCACGGGAACGGCAACCGTGGACTACTCCGAGCTGCTCGGTGACGGGATCCGGCTGCTGGTCGACTCCGCCACCGCGATCGAGGCCGCGGACCGGCGCATCCGGCTGGCCTCGGGCACCGTCCTGCGCTACGACTACCTCATCTACGCGGTCGGCAGCACCGGTGCGATCAGCCCGGCGGTTCCCGGCGCCGCCGAATTCGCGTACTCCATCAGCGAATTCGAGTCCGCTGCACAGCTGCTGGCCCGCCTGGGCGCGGTGGCACCGCAGGCCCCGGTGACGGTGGTCGGCGGCGGACTGACCGGAATCGAGGCGGCGGCCGAGCTGGCCGAGCCGGGGCGGCCGGTGACCCTGGTCTGCGGCGGGCAGCTGGGACCGTCCCTGCACGCCGCGGGCCGCCGCTCGGTGGCCAAGGCCCTGCGCAAGCTGGGGGTCGCGGTGCGCGAAGCCGCGGTGGTGGCCGAGGTGCGCCCCGATGCCGTGGTGCTGGACGACGGCACCGTGTTGCCCAGCGCGGTGACGGTCTGGACGGCGGGGTTCGGCGTACCGGATCTGGCCGCCGCCAGTGGACTGGCCACCGACGCGCTGGGCCGGCTGCTCACCGACGAGACCCTGACCAGCGTCGACAACCCGTGGATTGTGGCGGCCGGGGACGCGGTTGCGCCCTCGGGCAGGCCACTGCGGATGAGCTGCCAGGCGGCGTTGCCGCTGGGCGCCCAGGCCGCCAACACCGTGTTGGCCCGGATCGCCGACACCGCACCGGCGGGCCTGGACCAGGCGTTCACCGCTCAGTGCATCAGCGTGGGCCGCCATGCGGGGACGGTGCAGCTGTCACACCGCGACGACACCCCGATCAAGGCGTTCGTGGGCGGCCGGCTCGGCGCCGCGGTCAAGGAGGCCATCTGCCGGTACACACTGAAGTGGATTCGGGGTGAGGCGGTCGCGCCGGGCTCGTACCGTTGGATGCGCAGCGGCGCCCGGGCCGCCGAGTCGGTGAAGGGGCAGGGCCGACGAGAGGCGGCGGTGTGAAAGACGAACACGCGGACCGGTTCACCGAGCTGCGGCCCCTGCTGTTCACCATCGCCTACGAGATTCTGGGCTCGGCGACCGAGTCCGACGATGTGCTGCAGGACAGCTACCTGCGCTGGGCCGAGGTGGACCTGGCCGGGGTCCGCGACGTCAAGGCCTATCTGGCCCGGCTGGTCACCCACCAGGCCCTCAATGCGCTGCGGGCCAGTAGCCGGCGCCGGGAGGAGTACGTCGGCCCGTGGCTGCCCGAACCCCTGCTGCTCACCGAGCAGGACCCGTCATGCGACGTGGTGCTGGCGGAGTCGGTGTCGATGGCCATGCTGGTGGTCTTGGAGACGCTGAGTCCCGACGAGCGGGCCGTGTTCGTGCTGCGTGAGGTGTTCGGGTTCGGCTACGACGAGATCGCGGCCGCGATCGGCAAAACCGAGGCCGCGGCTCGCCAGGTCGCCCACCGGGCGCGCGGCCATGTGCAGGCCCGGCGGCCGCGTTACACCCCGATGGACCCGGCCGAGAGCGCGCGGATCACCACGGAGTTCCTGACCGCGGCGGCGGGCGGCGACCTGACGACGGTGCTGTCGATGCTGGCGCCCGACGTGGCCTGGACCGCCGACAGCGGTGGCAAGGCCAGCGCGGCGCGACGACCGATCCTCGGCGCCGACAAGGTCGCCCGCACCGTCATCGGGCTGCTGCGCCACGGCGCGCAGATGTCCGATGTGCGCGTTGACATGGGGGTCTGCAACTCCGCCCCCGCGGTGCTGCTCTACCGAGCCGACCGGCTTGAGGGCGTGTTCACCGTCGAGATCGTCGACGGGCTGATCACGAACTTCTACGCGATGCGCAACCCGGACAAGCTGGCCGCGGTGGCCGCCGCCCGCGAGATCACCCGCGGCGACCACGTCTGACAAGCTAGTGCCGTGCGGATCGAGCGGCTCGGCGACCTGGGCGCGGCACCGGAGGTGCTGCGCGCGGTCGGCGACGCCGCCGACAGTCGGGGGCTGCCGCCGCCGGCCGCACTGACCGGCGAATGGTTCGGATCCCAGGCGGTGATCGCACCGAGCGTGGCCGTCGAACCGGTCGATCCGGACACGGTGTTCACGCTGCCCGAAGCCGTCGCCGACGCCCCGCCCGGGGCGGTGGGCGGCGGTTGGATCGGCTACCTGTCCTATCCCGACGCCGGCGCCGACGGGCTGGGGCCGCGTATTCCCGAGGCCGCCGGTGGCTGGACCGACTGTGTGCTCCGGCACGACGACGAGGGCCAGTGGTGGTTCGAGAGCCTGTCCGGCGCAGCCATGCCGAGCTGGCTGGCACAGGCGCTGAGCACCCCCGCCCCGGCCCGCGAATGCCGCATCTACTGGGAGACACCGGATCGGCAGGCCCACCGCGCCGGGGTGCTGGCCTGTCTGGAGGCCATCCGGTCCGGTGAGGTGTATCAGGCCTGCGTGTGCACCCGCTTCACCGGAACCGTCACCGGCGCCCCGCTGGACTTCTTCGCCGACGCGGTGGCGCGCACCGGCCCGGCCCGGGCCGCCTATGTCGCCGGCGGCTGGGGCGCGGTGGCCTCACTGTCTCCCGAGCTGTTCCTGCGCCGCCGGGGACAGGTGGTGGCCTCCAGCCCCATCAAGGGCACCCTGCCGCACTACGCCCGCCCGTCGGCGCTGCGCGCCTCAGCCAAGGATGTCGCCGAGAACATCATGATCGTGGACCTGGTCCGCAACGACCTGGGCCGGGTGGCGATCACCGGGACCGTCACCGTGCCCGAACTGCTGGCGGTGCGGCCCGCGCCGGGCGTATGGCATCTGGTGTCGACCGTTGCCGCCCGGGTGCCCGAACAGCTGAGCATGCCGGAGCTGCTGGCGGCGACGTTCCCGCCCGCCTCGGTGACCGGGACCCCCAAACACCGCGCCCGTCAGCTCCTTTCCACCTGGGAGCCCGCACGTCGCGGGGCCTACTGCGGCACGGTGGGATTGGCGTCACCGGCGGCCGGCGCCGAACTCAACGTGGCGATCCGAACGGTGGAGTTCGACGCCGCCGGGGGCGCGGTACTCGGTGTCGGCGGTGGGATCACCGCGGACTCCGACGTCGACGCCGAATGGCAGGAGTGCCTGCACAAAGCCGCCCCGATCGTCGGCGCCGGTCAGTCCCGGGAACGCAGCACCGCGTCATAGAGCTCGCGCCGGGACACCTGCGCTCCGGCAGCGGCGATCGCCTGCGCGCAGGCGTCCTTGACCCGCATACCGTCGGCGGTCAGCCGGTCGACCTCGGCCACCAGGGTCGGCAGGTCCGCACGCGGGCTGGCACCGGCGAGCACCACGGTGATCTCCCCCAGCACCTCCTCGGACGCCCACTCGGCCAGCTCGGACAGCGTCCCGCGCACCACCTCTTCGTGGGTCTTGGTCAGCTCCCGGCACACCACCGCGCGGCGTTGCCCGCCGAGTTCCTCGACCGCGTCGCGCAGGCATTGCGCCAGCCGCCGCGGCGATTCGAAGAACACGCAGGTGCGCCGTTCGGCGGCCAGCGACGCCAGCCACGCCCGGCGCGCCGCCGGCCGGCGCGGCGCGAAGCCCTCGAAGCAGAAGCGGTCCGAAGCCAGCCCGGACACCGCCAGCGCCGTCGTGACCGCCGAGGGGCCGGGCAGACACGACACCGGCAGGCCGGCCTCGGCGCAGGCGGCCACCAGGCGGTAACCCGGGTCGCTGATCAGTGGCATCCCCGCGTCGCTGACCACCAGCACCGTGGCGCCGGCCTCGATGTCGGCGAGCAGCGCCGGCACCCGAGTCGCCTCGTTGGCGTCGAACAGACTGACCACCCGGCCGGCGATCTGCACGCCGAGCGACTTGGCCAGGGTCCGCAGCCGCCGGGTGTCCTCGGCGGCCACCACGTCAGCGCTGCGCAGCGCCTCCAGCAGGCGCGGCGAGGCGTCGGCGGGCTGGCCCAGCGGAGTGGCTCCCAGCAGCAATCGACCATCGGGCATGGCGCACAGCCTACGATCGTCTGAATGAGCGCTCCGACCGCTACGAAGCCTGCGGCCGTGCCGGAGCGCGCCGCGCCGATGATCAGTCCGGGATTGCTGGTGCCGGTCGCCGATTTCGGGCCGACCGACCGCGCCCGGGGGTGGGCGGTGACCGTGGCGGTGACGCTGCTGGCCGCGGTGACTCGCTTCGCCAACCTGCACACCCCGACCGACGCCGGAACCCCGATCTTCGACGAGAAGCATTACGCCCCGCAGGCCTGGCAGATGCTGCACAACCACGGCGTGGAGGACAACCCCGGCTACGGCCTGGTGGTGCACCCGCCGGTCGGCAAGCAGTTGATCGCGATCGGTGAGGCCCTGTTCGGCTACAACGGGCTGGGCTGGCGGTTCACCAGCGCGCTGCTCGGGGTGCTCACGATCGCCCTGCTGGTTCGGATCGTGCGGCGCATGACCCGCTCCACGCTGGCCGGCGGAATCGCGGGGTTGCTGCTGGTGGGCGACGGGGTCAGCTTCGTCGCCGCGCGCACCGCACTGCTGGACGGCTTCCTGACCTTCTTCGTGGTGAGTGCCTTCGGGGCGCTGATCGTCGACCGCGACCAGGTCCGCATGCGAATGCACACCGTGCTGACCGAGGATCGCTGCGGCGCGACGCCGTGGGGCCCGCGGCTGGGGGTGCGCTGGTGGCGGTTCGGGGCAGGCGTGTTGCTCGGACTGGCCTGCGCCACCAAGTGGTCGGGCCTGTACTTCGTGGTGTTCTTCGGCGCCATGTCGCTGGCGTTCGATGTCGCCGCCCGCCGGCAGTACCGGGTGCGCCGGCCCTGGCTGGGGACGCTGCGCCGCGACGTCTGCCCCACCGCCTACGCGATGCTGCTCATCCCGTTTGGGGTGTATCTGGCGTCCTACGCCCCCTGGTTCGCCTCCGAGACCGCGGTGGACCGCCACGCCGTCGGCCAGTCGGTCGGGTTCGAGAGCCGCTTCCCGGTGCCCGACGCCATGCGCTCGCTGTGGCACTACACCTACCAGGCGTATCACTTCCACTCCGGGCTGACCAACAGCGCCGGTAACCACCACCCCTGGGAGTCCAAGCCGTGGACGTGGCCGATGTCGCTGCGCCCGGTGCTGTATGCGATCGACCAGCACGACGTCCCCGGCTGCGGCGCGGTGTCCTGCGTCAAGGCGGTGATGCTCGTGGGCACCCCGGCCATGTGGTGGCTGGCCGTTCCGGTGCTCGGTTACGCGTTGTGGCGCAGTCTGGTGCGCCACGACTGGCGCTACGCGGCGGCTTTGGTGGGCTACTGCGCGGGCTGGCTGCCGTGGTTCGCCGGCATCGACCGGCAGATGTACTTCTTCTATGCGGTGCCCATGGCACCGTTCCTGGCGATGCTGTTGGCGATGATCTGCATCGACATCGTCAACGACGGCGGATCCGGCACCATGGAGCGCTGGTCGCTCGGACTGCTCGCGGTGTCGTGTTATCTGGCACTGGTGCTGACCAACTTCGCCTGGCTGTACCCGATTCTGACCGGCCTGCCGATCTCCCCGGCCACCTGGAACATGGAGATCTGGCTACCCAGCTGGTCCTAGCCGGCGTCGCGAAATCGAACGGATGTGCGATAGACTGGGCGCCGTGGCGATACCGGTACAGGAGTCGCTGTTCGACTTCAGCGAGCGTCGGGAACTCGGCCGGGGAGCGTGGCTCGATGTCCGGCCCGGCTGGCTCAGCGATGCCAGCGCCGACCTGCTCGGCGAACTGCAGGCGGCCATTCCCTGGCGGGCGGAGCGCCGCCGGATGTACGACCGGGTGCTCGACGTCCCGCGCCTGGTCAGTTTCCACGACCTGTCCGCCGGGGATGCGCCGCACCCGCTGCTGGCCAAGCTGCGCCGCCGGCTCAACGACATCTACGCCGGCGAACTGGGCGAGCCGTTCACCTCGGCGGGGCTGTGCCTCTACCGGGACGGGGGCGACAGCGTGGCCTGGCACGGCGACACACTGGGCCGCGGAGCCACCCAGGACACGATGGTGGCCATCGTCAGTGTCGGCGCCACCCGCACGCTGGCGCTGCGACCCCGCGGCGGCGGTCAGTCGCTGCGGTTGGCCCAACACCATGGCGACCTGGTGGTGATGGGCGGTTCCTGTCAGCGCACGTGGGAGCACGCCATTCCCAAGACGGCGGCGGCCACCGGCCCACGGATCAGCATCCAGTTCCGGCCCCGCGGGGTCCGTTAGTTGCGGACCGCCTGCACCGCCGCCACCAGCAATTCACGGGCCCGGGCGGTGTCGACCGGGGTGACGGGCTTGCCCGGATGCACCAACGGGTTGGCGGTGACCAGGACCTGGTAGGGCCCGAAATACGCAGCGTAGTTATAGAGTTCGCCGATGCGGGGCTTGCCGGCCGCGACCGCCTCGATCACCCGGTGCACACCCAGGGTCTTCACCCCGTCGATCCGCGGGGCGTCGACCGTCTCGATCAGCCCGCGCATCTGACCGCCCGAGAAGCCGATCCGGCGGCAGGTGCGTCCCGGCTCGTTGACCGGAACCGGCTCGGAGGTCTCCAGCGCGATGGTGATGAACCGGTTGCCCTTGCCTTCGGCGGCCACCGCCGCCATGTTGCCCTGCACACCCTGCGGCAGCTGCTGAC
>NZ_JRMK01000022.1:0-43102 GCF_000972925.1 Mycobacterium sp. UM_Kg1
GCCGGATGTGCCGGACGAGTTCGACCCGAATGCTTGTGGCGCGCCCGGACGCATCCCGACGGCGCCGGTGAACGTCCGGGCGGAGCCGGTGGTGTCGGGCGGGCCGGTGGTTCGTAGTCGCCCAATGGCGCGACGGCCGGGCGATGAGGCAGGCAGGGGTCGGCAGGCACGGCAACTCTCCAAGTTCGGTCCGGGCGGCGGGCCTGCTGGAGAGTGGCAGGGCGTGTGCGCCCGATCATCGCACAACGGCGGCACGCGCGTATTCGCGTGCGCCGCCTCAGGCGGGCGGGCTACCGTGAGCGGCAGTGTATTTCTCCGATCAGGGGGCTGGTCCAGTGCCCGGCCGGATCGATTCAGCAGGGAGGGCGGGCCGCGATGGTGAACCGGCTGTCGGCGTCGGAGGCCTCTTTCTACCGGCTGGAGAACACCACCACGCCGATGTACGTGCAGTCGCTGTTCATTCTGCGCAACCCGCGTGGCGGGCTGGGCTATGACAAGCTGCTGGAGACCATCGAGCAGCGGTTGCCGCAGATCCCGCGTTACCGGCAGACCATCCACGAAGTCACCCTGGGCTTGGCCCGCCCGGTGTGGGTTGACGACCACGAGTTCGACATCACCTATCACGTAAGGCATCTGGCGGTGCCTTCTCCCGGCAGCGATCGGCAGCTGCATGAGCTGATCGCGCGGCTGGGTCAACAACCGCTGGATCGGGCCCGGCCGCTGTGGGCTGTCTATCTGATCGAAGGGCTGGCCGACAACCGGATCGCTGTCTACCTCAAGTCGCACCAGGCGTTGGTCAACGGCATGGCGGCTCCGGCGATGGGGCACGTGCTGGTGGACCGCACCCAACGTCCGGCGCCGTTCGACGAAGACATCTGGGTGCCGCGCGCCGAGCCCGGCGCCGTAGAGCTGGTGCTCGGTGCGCTCGGGGACTGGGTGGCCGCTCCGCGCACCCAGCTGCAGGCGGTGGGGGCCACGGTGGGCGGACCGCTGGCCTGGGCGGGCCGCAAGACCGTCGATGCGCTGCGGGCCATCGTCCGCGGTGCCGCTCCGCAGAGCCCGCTCAACACGCAGGTTTCGCAGAACCGCCTGTTCACCGTGGCACGCGGGTCGCTGGAGGACTACCGAAAGGTCCGGGCCCGCTATGAATGCGCCATCAACGACGTCGTGCTCGCCGTGATCACCGGCGCGCTGCGTAACTGGTTGCTGGCCCGCGGGGAGCCGGTCGGGCCCACGCGCACGGTTCGGGCCCTGGCGCCGCTGTCGGTGTACCCCGACCACGAAATCGACTCCGCCGGGCAGCCCATCGGTGCGGTGACGCCTTTCCTGGTGGATCTCCCTGTGGGAGAACCGAATCCGGTGGTGCGGCTCTCCCAGATCGCTTATGCCACCGAATCGCATCCCACCTCGACCGGGTTGGTGGATGCCCGCACCATCTTGACGGTGGCGGGTTTCGCCCCACCGACCCTGCACGCGATGGGTGTGCGCGTCGCGACCGCCTATGCCGGGTTCTCCGGGCGGGTGTTCAACCTGCTGATCACCAACGCGCCGGGTTCTCAGCGACAGCTCTACGTCTGCGGCGCCAAGTTGCTCGAGACGTACAGCGTGCCGCCGCTGCTGCCCAACAAGGCCCTGGCGATCGGGGTGACGTCCTACAACGGCACGTTGTACTTCGGTGTCAATGCCGACCGCAAGGCGATGAGCGACGTCGGCATGGTCTCGGCACTGCTGGATGAGTCTTTGGCCGAACTGTTGGAGGCAGCGCAGTGAGCGACGACGAATTCGCATCCGCCTCAAGGCGGCTCGCCGACGATGTGTACCAGAAGGAGCTGCTGCGTCTGCAGAGCGAGTTCGTCAAGCTCCAGGAGTGGGTTCGCGCGACCGGCACCCGGGTGGTGGTGATCTTCGAGGGCCGTGATGCCGCCGGAAAGGGCGGTGTCATCAAGCGCATCACCGAATACCTGAGCCCACGCACGGTTCGCATCGCTGCCCTTCCGGTCCCCACCGAGCGGGAACGGGGGGAGTGGTACTTCCAGCGCTACGTCGCACACTTGCCGGCCAGCGGTGAGATCACCCTCTTCGACCGGTCCTGGTACAACCGGGCCGGGGTGGAGAAGGTGATGGGCTTTTGTACCGCCGATGAGCATGCACGTTTCCTCAAGCAGGTGCCGGTGTTCGAGCAGCTTCTGATCGACGACGGAATCCTGTTGCGCAAGTATTGGTTTTCGGTCTCCCAGGCCGAGCAGCTGCGCCGCTTCCGGAAGCGCCGCAATGACCCGCTGCGGCAGTGGAAGCTCTCGCCGATGGACCTGGAGGCATTGCGCCGCTGGGAGGACTATTCGCGGGCCCGGGACGAGATGATGTCCCACACCGATACGGCGTCAAGCCCCTGGTACGTGGTCGAGTCCGAGGTGAAAGCCCATGCACGGCTGAACATGATGGCGCACCTGTTGCGGTCGATTCCCTATCGGGAGGTGGAGCGCGAGCGCGTGGACTTGCCGAAAAAGCCGGTCGTCACCGGCTTTTACCAGCGCCCCGACCGCAGCCACTATCGGTACGTCGAGGACTACGCCGCCACCCTGCTCGGCGACAGTTGACAAGACGCCCAGCGCACCGCCTTTCCATCGCGGCGATTCGCCGGCTCGATCAGAGACGGACGAGGGTGAATGGATAGGTGGCGCTACCCGCCGGCGCCCCGTCGCAGCCGCCGGCAAACGACGACGTCAGTGTTCCCTGCAACGTGTTCGCATCCCAGGAATACACATCGTGGGTCGGGATGAGCTGACCGTAGTAAATGTTTCCGCACCGCAGCCCGTCCGGAACGTCGACGGCTAAGGTATAGCGGCCGTCGGAGATGTGGGCGTTGCCGGTGTACTCGAATGCCCTGGCCACCGGCATCGGAATTGCGCTGATGTGGACGCAGTTGGCCGGACCGTCGATACATCGCGACACCGCCCACGTCCACGTGTGGAAGTCGTTGCGTTCCGGAATGATCAGTTGGTAATTGGCAAAGAACGGCTCGGCATGGCTCAGCGGCGACACGACCAGCACTGTCGTCACCAGCGCTGAAAGCGCACTGAGCAGTCGCGCTGTCTTCATGCGAATCCTCCATCGAGGTCGAACGCAGCGGGAGAACTCAGGCGGGGGCTCGGGGGCAATGGCACCGGGGAACCCCTATCTCTGTGGTCGACGCCTGGACAGCCGATACGTTCCCGTCCGACCCGCCTCGACGCCGCGACGCTTCCCGGTAGGTGGGACATCGTGTGCCGGCGGACACCGTGGGCTGCCAACGTGTCCTGTGGCCGCCGCCGAGCCGGGCGGGACGGTGACAGGTCGAACAGCGAAGGGTTTGCGGTACATGGTGAACAGTGCCCAGGACCGCTGGTCGTCCGGCTTGCGGGTGCTCGGTACCGGCGGAGCCGGAACCATGCAGGCAGTGGGCGGCCTGCTGGCCATGTCGGCCGACGCGGTCAAGTTCCTGTTCCGCCGTCCCTTCCAAGGCCGAGAACTGCTGGAACAGTCTTGGTTTGTGGCCCGGGTGTCACTGATGCCCACCGTTCTGGTCGCCATCCCGTTCACCGTCCTGGTCAGCTTCACCCTGAACATCCTGCTGCGCGAGTTGGGGGCCGCGGACCTGTCCGGAGCCGGGGCGGCGTTCGGCGCGGTCACGCAGGTCGGACCGATGGTCACCGTGTTGATCGTGGCCGGTGCCGGGGCAACGGCGATGTGCGCTGACCTGGGATCGCGCACCATCCGCGAAGAGATCGATGCCATGGAGGTGCTCGGGATCAACCCGGTTCAGCGCCTCGTGGCGCCCAGGATGCTGGCCGCGGGCATCGTCGCACTGCTGCTCAACAGCCTGGTGGTGATCATCGGGATCCTCGGCGGCTACACCTTCTCGGTCTTCATTCAGGGCGTCAACCCCGGGGCGTTCGCGGCCGGGATCACCCTGCTCACCGGGGTTCCCGAAGTGATCATCTCGTGTGTGAAGGCGGCACTGTTCGGCCTGATCGCCGGAGTGGTGGCCTGCTATCGGGGGCTGACCATCAGCGGAGGAGGGGCCAAGGCGGTGGGCAACGCCGTCAACGAGACAGTGGTGTATGCCTTCATGGCACTGTTCGTGGTGAACGTGGTGGTGACCGCCATCGGCATCCAGATGACGTCGGACTAGCCGGGTTATCGCGATGGCCGCCATACGCGTACTTCACCCGCAGCTGGCGCGGGAGCTGAACAGACCGATCGAGGTCATTGGCCGGATCGGCGATCACACCGCGTTCTACGGGCGCGCTCTGGCCGGTGTGCCACGCGCGGCATCGACCTACCGTCATGAAGTTATCCGCCTCATTGCCGAGATCAGCATGGGGGCGGGTACTTTGGCGATGATCGGCGGGACCGTCGTCATCGTCGGGTTTCTCACGCTGGCCGCGGGCGGAACGTTGGCGGTACAGGGCTACAGCTCGCTGGGCGACATCGGCATCGAAGCCCTGACCGGATTTCTGGCCGCATTCATCAACGTTCGGATATCGGCCCCGGTGGTTGCCGGAATCGGCCTGGCGGCGACGTTCGGTGCCGGCGTAACGGCGCAGTTGGGTGCCATGCGGATCAACGAGGAGATCGACGCACTGGAGACCATGGGCATCCGGGCCGTCGAATATCTGGTGAGCACCCGCATTGCGGCCGGAATGGTCGCGATCGCACCGCTGTACTCGATCGCCGTGATTCTGTCGTTCACCGCCAGCAAGCTGACCACCGTGGTGATGTTCGGACAGTCGGCAGGCCTGTACAACCACTACTTCGCCACGTTCCTCAATCCGCAGGACCTGTTGTGGTCGTTTCTGCAGGCGATCCTGATGGCGATTGCGGTACTGCTGGTCCACACCTATTTCGGCTACTTCGCCGCGGGGGGCCCCTCGGGAGTGGGGGTGGCCGTGGGCGCAGCGGTGCGGACCTCACTGGTCGTCGTGATCTCGGTGACACTGCTGGTGTCGCTGGCGGTCTACGGATCCAACGGCAACTTCAACCTGTCGGGTTAAGGGCGGCACAGCACTGATGGCGACGACTTCGAAGGCACGGCGAATTCTGTTGGGATTGACCACCGTGGCGGTGGCTGTGGCCACCGTCGCGGTAGCCCTGGGATTCTTCCGCGGCAGCTTCACCAGGACCGTTCCCGTCACGGTGCTGTCGCAGCGCGCCGGGCTGGTGATGGACACCGGCGCAAAGGTGAAACTGCACGGCGCTCAAGTCGGCTCGGTGAAGTCAATAGAATCGCTACCCGATGGGCGCGCCGCGTTGCACCTCGCGATGAACCCCTCCTACCTCGACGTCATCCCCGCAAACGTGCGCGTCGGTATCGCCTCGTCCACCGTGTTCGGTGCGAAGTTCGTCGATTTGGTTCCGCCGGAAGAACCCTCGGCTGACTCTCTGCGGACGGGGCAGGTGCTGGATGCCGAACATGTCACGGTCGAGATCAACTCGGTCTTCGAACGCCTGTCCTCGGTGCTGCAGAAGATCGAACCCACCAAACTCAACGAGACCCTGGGTGCGCTGGCCACCGCATTGGACGGCCGTGGCGATCGGATCGGTCAGATGATGAGCGACCTCGATGAGTTTTTGGCGCGAACCGATTCGAGCTTGCCGGCAATGGAGCGCGAGCTCACTGTCGCACCTGCCGTGGCCGATGCCTATGCCGACGCGGCACCTGACCTGACCGCCGCCGCCGCGGCAGCGACCCGGATGAGCCAGACGATTGTCAGCGAACAGCACAACCTGGACACGTTGCTGCTCAGCGCGATCGGTCTGGCCGACACGGGCAATGACGTCGTGGGAACCAACCGTCAGGCGATCACCGATGTCATGCACCTGTTCGGCCCGACCACAGACCTGACCAATCAGTACCACGAGGCGCTGAACTGCGGGTTGGGCGGTGCGGTGGAGCTCGCCAAAGCGCCGGGTACGCCGGTACCCGGCGGCCTGCTCCTGCAGACCGTGGTTTTCGGTCAAGAGCGTTACCGGTATCCGCAGAACCTGCCGAAGGTCGCCGCCACGGGCGGCCCACAGTGCACCGACCTCCCCAAGGTCGGCTTCCAGAAGAGCCCACCGTTCGTGATCGCCGACGTCAACGCCAACCCCGCGCAATACGGCAACGAGGGGATTCTGCTGAACTCCGACGGACTCAAGCAGCTGCTGTACGGGCCTATCGACGGACCACCACGAAACAGCGCACAGATCGGTCAGCCAGGATGAGCGGCCTCGGCAAGACGGCGCTCAAGTTCGGTGCGTTCGGTCTGACGATGGTGATGTTGACCGCTGTCATTCTCGCGATCTTCAGCCAATACCGGTCCGGCGCCACCAACGCCTACTCGGCGGTCTTCCAGGATGCCTCCAGCCTCAAGGCGGGAAATTCGGTGCGCGTCGCCGGCATTCGTGTCGGCACCGTCCGCAAGATCGCATTGCAGCGCGACAACACCGTCCTGGTGTCCTTCGACGCCGACGACAATGTGCGGCTGACCGAGAGCACCAAAGTCGCTGTTCGCTACCTGAATCTGGTCGGCGATCGCTACCTGGAGCTCATCGACGAGCCGGGGTCGACCAGGATCCGGCCGCCGGGATCTCGCTTCGGTGTCGAACAGACTGAGCCGGCCCTGAACCTCGACCTGCTGCTCGGCGGTCTCAAGCCCGTCATTCAGGGTCTGAATCCCGACGACGTCAACTCGCTGACCAGTTCGTTGATTCAGATCCTGCAGGGACAGGGCGGTGACCTGGAGTCGTTGTTCACCAGAACGTCGTCGTTCACCAATGCATTGGCCGACAACGGACAAGTCGTGGAACAGCTCATCGCGAATCTGAACGACACGTTGGCGGTGCTCTCGGAGGACGGGAAGAAGTTCTCCGGAGCGGTCGATGGCCTCGAGCGCCTGGTGAGCGGTCTGGCCGCCGAACGCGATCCGATCGGCAAAGCGATCACCGCTCTCGACAACGGGACGGCCTCGTTGGCCGGCCTGTTGACTCAGGGCCGCGCGCCGCTGTCGGGAACGGTGGATCAGTTGACCCGGCTGGCCCCGCTGGTGGCCAACGAAACCGACCTGGCCAGGCTCGACCTGCTGATGCAGAAGACTCCCCAGAACTATCGCAAGCTGGTTCGACTCGGCTCATACGGCAGTTGGCTGAACCTCTACATCTGCGGCGTCTCGGTTCGGGTCACCGATCTGCAGGGTCGTACGGCTCACTTCCCGTGGGTGATCCAGAACACCGGAAGATGCGGGGAGCCCTGATGCTGAAATACCGGGAATCATCGCTTGTTCGTCTGGGACTCGTTGGTCTGGTGCTGATAGTGCTGATCATCATGGTCGGGCTGCAACCCAAGCAGCTCCTGGCGATGGCGACGTCGATCCGATACCAGGCGTTGTTCGCCGAGGCCGGCGGCCTGGCGGCCGGCAACAATGTGAAGGTGTCGGGCGTCAACGTCGGCACGGTGTCCAAGGTTTCCCTCGATCACGGCAAAGCGCGGGTGAGCTTCGCCGTCGACAGTCGGGTGCGACTGGGCGTCGACACCACCGCGCACATCGGAATCGCAACGCTGCTCGGCGAGCGGGTCCTGGTCATCGAGCCGCGCGGTCCCGGCAGTATCGGCGCCCTCGGCGTCATCCCGCTGACCCGTACCGCCTCGCCGTATTCGCTGACCGACGCGCTCGGGGAGTTCACCTCGAACACCGCGGCGACCGACACCGCGACCATCAACCAGTCTCTGGACACGTTGTCGGCGACCATCGAGCGACTGGCGCCTGCGCTGGCCCCCACGTTCGAAGGGGTGAGTCGGTTGTCCAAGTCGCTGAACAACCGCAATCAATCGTTGAGCGCCCTGCTTTCCTCGGCCGCCGATGTCACCGGGGTCCTGGCCGAACGCAGTGAGCAGGTGAATCGGCTGATCCTCAATGCCGACGACCTCCTGGCGGTGCTGCAGGATCGTCGCCACGCGATTGTCGACCTGCTGGCCAACACCTCCGCCGTGGCACAGCAATTGTCCGGGCTCGTCGATGACAACGAGCAGGAACTGGCTCCTACGCTCACGCAGCTCAACAAGGTCGCAGAGATGCTGGAACGCAACCGCGACAATCTGGAGAAGTCCCTCAAGGGCCTGGCCAAATACCAGCTGACGCAAGGTGAGGCCGTCAACAACGGGTTCTACTACTACGGGTTTGCGTCCAACCTGCTTCCCGGGCCGGCGATCCAGCCGTTCCTCGACTACGCACTCGGATTCCGTCGCGGAGTCAACGCCGGCCAGCCGCCCGACAACGCCGGTCCGCGGGCGGAATTCCCGTTCCCCAACAACGGGATTCCCGGGGGTTCGCGATGAGTGTCAGGACAGTGCTCGGCAGCCGGGGAAAGAAGCTGGCCGCCCTCGGTATCGCGTTGGCGATGGCCGCTGCCGTCGTGTTCGTCGGCTATCAGAAGCTGATGGGGCCCAAGACGATCGTCGCGTACTTCACTTCGGCAACGGCTGTCTATCCCGGTGACGAGGTCCGCGTGGTGGGCGTGCGGGTGGGCACGATCAAATCGATCGAGCCGTTGGGAACTCGCACCCGGATCGTGCTCGCGGTGGACCGTGCGGTGCCCGTTCCCGCAGACGCGAAGGCGATCATCGTGGCGCCCAACCTGGTGTCGGCTCGCTATGTGCAGCTGACCCCGGCCTATGAATCGAGTCCTGCGGCCAGTGGTGCCACCATGCCCGACGGTGCCGAGATCGGCGAGGACCGGACCGCCGTACCGGTCGAGGGGGACGAGATCAAAGAGCAGTTCACCAGGCTCGCCGCCGACCTGGGCCCGTCCAGCGGCGTGTCGAGCACTGCGTTGGGACATTTCATCGATACCACCGCCGACGCCATGGCAGGAAATGGTGACAGGCTGCGCCAGACTATAACTCAGCTGGCCGATGTCGGCAGGGTTCTGGGAAAGGGGAGCGGCGACATCGTCGGGGTGATCACCAATCTCCAGACCTTCGTCGCCGCGCTCCGTGACAGCAATACGCAGATCGTGGAGTTCCAGGGTCGACTCGCCGATGTGACGAGCGTTATCGACGGCAGCCGCTCGGACCTGGACTCGGCCATCACCGAGCTGTCGGCCGTCGTCGGCAAGATTCAGCGGTTCATCGCGGGTTCGCGTGATCAGACCGTCGAACAGGTCGAGCGACTGGCGAATGTGACGCAGGTGCTCGCCGACAACAGCATGGTGGTCAAGAACGTGCTGCACGCGGCGCCCAATGCATTGGTCAACGGCTACAACATCTACAACCCCGACACCGGTGGCCCCCGAGGATCGTTCGCGATGAACAATTTCGCGAATCCCGTCGCGACGATCTGCTCGGCGATCGCCGCCGTCGAGAATGTCACGGCCGAGGCGTCGGGCAAGGCGTGCGCGCAGTATCTGGGACCGGCGCTGCGCCTGATGAACTTCAACTATCTGCCGCTGCCCTTCAACGCCTACCTGGGTCCCTCTCCGAAGAACGTGATCTATACCGATCCCGCGCTGGCGCCCGGGGGCGGGGGAACCGACCGCGGGCCGCAGGAGATCCCGCCGGCGGTCTCGGCCTATACCGGTGTCGGCGACGTGCCCCCGCCGCCGGGGTGGACCGATCCGGCGCATCCGCCGGGGGCGTACGCGCCCGACGGCATGCCCGCGCATCGGCACCCGGCCCTGTATCCGGGTGCGCCCATTCCGCCCGGGGTGGCGCCGGCACCGGCGCCGGCCGCATCTGATGTGACCGAGCTGCTGTTACCGCCAGGAGCCGGCCTGTCGGCCCCGGGGGGTGCGCCGTGATGAGGAAGATGTCGATCCGGAGGCTGGCCACCGTCGCCTGCTGCGCGGCCCTGATCACGTCGGGCTGTTCCTTCGACGGGCTCAACTCGCTGCCGCTTCCGGGCACGGTCGGAACCGGCTCCGACGCGGTGACCTACCACGTGCAGATTGCGAACATCGGCACGCTGGAATCGAATTCACCGGTGATGGTCAGCGACGTGGTTGTCGGAGCCATTCGCCGGATGAAGGTCGAGGACTGGCGGGCCGACGTCGAGATCTCGGTCCGTCCTGATGTGGTGATTCCGGAAAACGCGGTGGCAGCGGTGGGGCAGACCAGTTTGTTGGGGTCGATGCACCTGGCCTTGGACCCGCCTCTGGGCGAGGCCCCCACGGGTCGGTTGGCCCCGGGGGCGACCATCGCCTTGTCCAAGTCCTCGACATACCCCTCGACCGAGCAGACTCTGTCGTCGCTGTCTGTGGTGGTCAACGGAGGTGGCCTCACTCGCATCGGCGACATCGTCCATAACTTCAACGCGGCGCTCGACGGCCGGCAGGTTCAGATCCGGGATCTGCTGACTCGGATGAACACGGTGGTGACGCTGCTGGACAGTCAGCACGACAACATCATCGCCACGATCTCGTCGCTGAACCGGATGGCGGCGACGTTCGCCGGACAACGCGACGTACTGACCGGCGCACTGAACCGGATTCCTCCGGCCCTCGAGGTGCTGAACAAACAGCGCCCGCGACTGGTCACTGCGTTGGACAAGCTGGGCGACTTCAGTGCTACCGCGAACCGACTCATCAACGACTCACAGGACGACATCGTTCGCAACCTGAAGAATCTCGAGCCGACGGTGCGCGCACTCGCCGATATCGGGCCGGACCTGACCACCGCGATTTCTTACCTGCCCACCTACCCCTACACGCAGGAATTCATCGACCGCGGCATCCGCGGCGACTATATGAATCAATTCATCGTGTTCGACTTCACCATTCCCCGTATGAAGAGGGGCATATTGCTCGGAACCCGGTGGGGTGACGCGAGCACCTCACTGGTACCGGCGCCCGGCGACCCGTGGTACTCGACCTACACGCGGGACCCGCTGCACGCACCGCTGGGTCCGCCGCCGACCGAGGTGGCAAGCCTGCCGCCGCTGACGGCCGCCGACACCGACGGTTACGCGGCAACCGACGGGCCCGTCAGCTCACCCCAACAAGACGGCGACGTGTCGTCCCCACCGGCCCAGGGCGGAAGCTGATGCTGACCCGATTCGTTCGTAGCCAACTGATCATCTTTTCCATCGCCTCGGTGATCGGCCTCAGCTCGATGGTCTTGGTCTACATGCAGGCGCCGGTCCTGCTGGGTATCGGGCGCATCTCGGTGACGCTGCAACTGCCGACCACCGGCGGCTTGTACAAGTTCTCCAACGTGACCTACCGAGGTGTCGAGGTGGGCAAGGTCACCGACATCCGGCCAACCCGCCTCGGCGTCCACGTGTCGATGTCGTTGAAGTCCTCGCCGAGGATTCCCGCCGACCTGCAGGCCAACGTGCGCAGCGTATCGGCGGTGGGCGAGCAATACGTGGATCTGGTACCGCGCACCGATGCCGGTCCCTACCTCGAAAACGGTTCCACCATAACCGCTGACAACGTGTCGCTGCCGAAGCCGGTGGGCCCGATGCTGGATCAGATGAGCGAGTTGGTGACCAGCATCCCCACCGGCAAGCTGGGGGCCCTACTCGACGAATCGTTCAAGGCGCTCAATGGAACGGGTAACGATCTCGGCTCGCTGTTCGAGTCGTCGAGCGAGCTGGCCGCCCGGCTCAACGGAGCCGCCGACAGCACGCGCGGGCTGATCGACGACAGTCGGCCGCTGTTGGAGGGTCAAGCAGAAAGCGGTGACGCGATCCGAACCTGGGCGCGCAGCCTGGCCGGGATCACCCAACAGGTGGATGCGCGTGATGCGGAAGTCCGGACCATCCTGCGCGCCGGATCTGGCGCAGCGGACGAGGCGTCCCGGCTGTTGTCCGAGGTCAAGCCGACACTGCCGCTGCTGTTGGCCAATCTCACCACGGTCGGCCAGATCGGCCTTGTTTACCATCGATCCATCGAGCAGCTGCTGGTGTTGTTGCCGCCGTATTTGGCCGCCACCCAGTCCTACGGGTCCTCCCTGAACAATCCGACGGGGATGGCGCTTTCGGAGTTCAGCCTTACTCTCGGCGACCCGCCCGCATGCACGGTGGGGTTCTTGCCGCCGTCGTCATGGCGTTCGCCGGCGGACCTTAGCGACGTGGATACGCCGGACGGCTTGTACTGCAAACTACCGCAGGACTCTGCCATCGGGGTTCGCGGTGCGAGGAACTTTCCGTGCATGGCTCAGCCCGGGAAGCGCGCGCCGACGGTCGAGATCTGTGAGAGCGACCAGCCTTTCGAGCCGCTGGCCATGCGCCAGCATGTTACCGGCCCCTACCCGATCGACCCCGCGCTGATCGCTCAGGGTGTTCCGCCGGATGATCGGATCACCTTCGGGGACCACATCTTCGGCCCTTCCGAGAACCCGGCCATGCCGGCTCCCGGCGCCGCCGAGGGTGATCCGGCGCCGCCGGAGGTAAAGGCGGCGCCTCCCGAAGGGGCCGCTTCGGCTGCGCCGAGTGGCTATGCCGCGGACACCGCCGGCCCCTCGGTGGCATTTGCCACCTACAACCCGCGGACCGGTCAGTACGCGGCACCCGACGGCAAGGTGTACAGCCAGTCGGACCTGGTCCGTCCGGCGCCGCGGAGTTGGGAAGACATGCTCCCGAAATGAGGATGATGCCCGTCGGGAACGGGCAGCGGATCATCCGATCCGCCGATTCATCCGATCTTGGTGAGTTTGAACGGCATGTTGATGTACACCGGCTTGTTCGACCCGCACGCGCCGCTGGGGCCGGTGGTGATCTCTTCGCCGACCAGCGTGGTCGACGTCGGGTCCGCGTTGGCGCCCTCGGGTGTCATCGCCTTGAAACGAAAGGTCTGCAGTCCAGGCGCGGTGCTGCCATCCGGACACGGGATCCAGTTGTCGATGGGCCGCTTGACGTACCACACGGAACTTCTCTGGTAGATGGGCGCTGTCCAGGCCTCGTCGCTGCGCACCGTCCCGGTGCACTCGCCCGGGTAGCTGCATTCGGTGCTGATGGTCCAGGTGCTGCGCCGGCTGGGCTGATCGTAGAAAACCTCGTTCTTGCGGGCCCATTCGCCGTTGGAGGTGGCGGTATAGGTGCCGTTGAGGCCCCAGTCGGGGTGATCGGCCCGCGCGATGGTGACCGAAGCTGTGCCGGTGAGCGCCACCAAAGCGACGGTGACCGCGATGGCGGGCCCACGGGGCATAGCATGCTCCTCGGATCGGTCTTAGACAGCGAGACTTCGGCGTCCGCAGTAAACCTCGCTCCGAGACAGCAGCAGCTCCAGATGTCCGCTGAGTGGACCGTCAACATCTCGGAGCCGCGCCACCCTGACAAAGTTGCCAAGTATGCGGCGAAGAGCGCTATTGGCTGCGGCGGCCTTGGTCGCGGCGTTGACGACGACGGTCCCCGCCGGGGCGGATCCCGTCTCGTGTGATGACCCGTCGTGCGTACCGGGCCTGACCAGGGGAGTCGTCCTGGGGCAGGCGTGTCCCGACACCGCTTACTACGTCTTCGGGACTGCTGTCGCAGGACCCTCCATTCAGCCGGACAGGCTGGTGTTCTGCGGATCGCCGCGACGCTACGAGCCGCGATACTTCCGCTCCCCGCCGATGGTGGGCATCAAAGAACTGGGTTCCAGCTGTGCCGGATACGAGAACTGGGTGGCTCAGGCCCCCGATGGACTGTTTCTCAGCTGTCAGTCGAAGAACGGCGCCCCGCGGTGGAGTCGCGGTGATGGCTAAGAAGCCCTTGGCGGCGGTGCTGGCCGCATTGGTCTTTCCGAGTGCGCCCGCACACGCGGACCCGCCCGGTCCGCACGAGGTCGTCTACACCGTGACCACGCAGTCCCCGGTGGCCGCGGACATCTACTACCGGGATACGGATCCGCCGACGTGGGCCGCCTACAGCCACAATCCCTACGAGTTCAGCCCCAAAGTACGGGCAGAAGTCGGCCCCGGCAGACCGTGGGTGCTGCATGCCACCTTGGTCGATCCGCAGCGGTGGGCGATGGTGACGGCCACCAGCGGCCCTTCGCCGGCCGAGCCCGGGTTTCGGTGTGAGTTGAAGGTGGACGGAGCCGTGGTCGCCACCGCAGACGGCCCGAAGGGCGCACTGTGCGCGTTACGCCACTGGTGATCGATCAGCGGTTGACGGTCCCGATGCGGGTCAACCCGCCCACTGGGTGGGAGAGCGTCACCGCGGCGGCGGTGGCCGGGCTTAGTGTGCCGATGTCGGCCGTGATCGGCCCGACCCGGCGATGAAGGGAAACCGGTGGGCGCTATGTCGAAAACCGAGACCATGCCGGACGCGGTGATGCCCGCCGCGCAACCCTCGGCCGTCGACTCCGGTGAAGCGACGGCCGAAGATGTCCGCGTACGGGTGAAACGCGCCGAGGCCGAGGCCGCTGCGGCAGAAGCCGTGGCAGCCCAAGCGCGGGCCCGCGTCATCCGATTGCAGCAGCAGGCGCAGGATTCCGCCTCGGTCTCCGAGGCCGAACACCGTGGCGAGCCCGCGGCCGCCGACCGCGATTCATCTTGGCGTAGGCGGACTCGCGCTCTCCTTGCCGGGTTCCGGTGGCGACAGCTGGCCGCTGCCGGCAGTGTGCTGTGTGCGTGTGTCCTGCTCGTGGCGAGCGCGTTGATGCTTCGATCTCAGCAGACGGCGCAGGCACAGGAGCGTAACCGTGCTGAGTTCGTCGCCGCGGCGCGCCAAGCCGTGGTGACCTTGATGTCGATTGATTTCAACGATCCCCAGGGCAGTGTGCAGCGAATCGTCGACAATTCGACTGGTCCTTTCCGGGATGAATTCCTCGGCGCTGCAGACGACTTCAGCAGAGTCGCCAAGGACGCCAAGGTGACCACCAAAGCTACGGCGACGGCCGCCTCGGTCGAATCGATGACCTCGGACTCCGCTGTCGTCCTGGTGTCGGCCTCGTCCACGGTGACCAATGCCGCCGGCGCCGACGAATCCCCGCGCAGGTGGCGTCTGACCGTTGACCTGCGGCGGGAAGGAGACCAGATCAAGATGTCGAAAGTGGAGTTCGTGCCGTGACGGTTGAGCAAGCCGCCGTCGCCGAGTTCGTCGAGGAAGCCGACGAGCAGCTCGGTGTGGACGATCACGTCGACGCCGTCCTGCCGACTCCCGGAGTGGCCGGCCGAGCCGGGGTAGTGCTCGGCGCACGCCGCACGGCGCTTTTCCCCGGTCTCATCCTGGCGATTACGGCGCTGTTGGCGACGGTGCTCTATGCGACCGTCTACCGTCCCGTTCAGCAGTCCGGTGATGCGGCGGGCGACGCGGCCGTCCGCGCCGCGTCATCGGCGACGGTGGCATTGCTGACGTATGCGCCCGAGACTCTCGATCGCGACATCGAACGGTCCCGGACTCTGATGTCCGGCGATTTTCTGACCTACTACAGCAAGTTCACCACTGATGTCGTCGCACCGGCCGTGCGCACCAAGGGAATCAAGGCGACAGCCCAGGTGGTGAATGCCGGCCTGATGGAGATCCAGCCGAACGAGGCGAAGGTGCTGGTGTTTCTCAACCAGGAAACGGTCAGCCGGGAACGGCCCGAACCTGCGCTCACCGCCAGCAGTGTGGTGGTGACTCTGGCCAAAGTCGATGCCCAATGGCGGATTTCGGCGCTCGACCCGGTGTGATTCGGTAGTCAGGTTCTGGCGACCGGCCTGATGAAGATCCCCGTGGCGTGGACGGTGACGCGACCCTGGGAATCGAGAAGATGCCCTTCGGCGAACGTTTTCCCGCCGTCTTCGCGCGCCACCCAGGATTCCGCCCGCAATCTGCCCAGCGGAGTCGGCGCCACGTAGCGAAGCGTCAGGGTCCCTGTGAAGGCGGGACGGTCACGCCGGTGTGCGGTGGCGCCCAGCAGGTGATCGAGGATCAACGCGCACACACCGCCGTGGACGAGTCCCGGAGGGCCCTCGTAGGCGGCGCCCAGTACAAGGTCGGCCACCGCGCGCTGCCCCGCTTCGTCACGGTCAACGCGCAGCGGCGGTGCTATGGCGTTGCGCATGCCGATCGCCACGTTGCCCCAGGGCAGGCTCCGCCCATCCGTGGCAGTGCGGACCCCGAAGGGCGCGGGGTCCAGTCGCGATCCCAGTATCTCGCCGGCCTGTTGGATCAGTGCGTGCGCCCTGCGCACGTCGGACTCGTCCGCGCGGCTGCGAATCGTGACGTCGATGAGTTCACGCAGGGACTGGGTCAACGGTTCGTAGACGGCCTGGGCGCGCTGCACGTCTTCCGGCGTGATCGGCTCGCTCAGCACCGGTCCTCCTGTGCTGCCATGTCCAGCGCCGCGAGATGACTGAACAGCATTGAGGCGCCGATCGGGTTACCGCCGCCGGGATAGGTGGTTCCGCTGACAGCAGCCATGGTGTTCCCGGCGGCGTAAAGCCCCGGAATGACCGAATCATCGGCGGTCAAGACCCGAGCGCGTGCGTCGGTTCGCAACCCGCCCTTGGTACCGAGATCCGAGACGCCGAACGCGGCGGCGTGGTACGGCGGGGTGTCGATGGGGACCAGCGGCGAGGCGCCCTCGGTGAACACCCGGTCATAGGCTTCGTCTCCTCGGCCGAAGTCCTCATCCGCGCCGGCTGCTGCCTGTTTGTTGAATCGCTCGACGGTTGCCGTCAGCTGGGCGCTCGGAACGCCGATGGCCTCGGCGAGGTCGTGCAGAGTGTCCGCCGTATGCCACAGGCCGGCTCGGTGGTAGTCGGCGGCGTCGACCATCGACACATTCGTCGCGCCGACCGGGGGAATACCGTCGGTCCGATTGTCAAAGATCATCCAAAACGGCAACGACGCTTTGCCGGAGGCGATCTGCGCCAGCACGTCGCGCCCGAGCCGGTCGTAGGGGGCCGATTCGTTGACGAACCGGCTGCCATCGTGGTTGACGAAGATCCCACCGGTGAACCACAGCGCGAAGGCTGCCTTTCCGCCGGGGTGAATCATCCCCGGCGACCACCATGCCTGATCCATCAGATCGATGTCGGCCCCGACCGCGATGGCCGCCAGGTGGGCGGTTCCGACATTGCCCGGTGCGCCCATGGTGTCCCGTGCGCTGCCGGGCACGCGGTACCGCGCGCGCATGGCCGCGTTCTGTTCGAAGCCGCCTGAGGCAAGCAGCACTCCGCGCGTGGCCCCAACCCGCACCGGTTGGTGGTCGTGTTCGATCACCGCGCCCACCACGGTGCCGTCCTCAACGATCAGCTCGGTGAGAGGGGCGTTTCGCCAGCACAGAGCGTTCGGAAGCTTGTCGAGTGCGGCCAGGAATCGTCCGACCAGTGCGCGGCCGCCGGTCAGCAGCTCCGGGGCCGGGCTGCCGAGGCGTTCGGCATCCAGCGGCCCGCGCACCGACCCGCGGTAGCTGCCGAGCTCCTGATCGGACACCGGCACCGGGACGGTATGACGGTAGCCGTCGGCGCGGGCGCCGGGAACAGACCCGTAGTAGTCCGGCCAGGGGAAGGCCACAAACTCGAACCCCGGGTCTTGTTCCAGGTATTCGATCAATCCCGCACCACCGCGAACGTAGGTGTCCTGGAGGTCGTGCGGAGTGCGGTCGCCGACGACGGCGTGGAAGTAGCGCAGGGCGTCATCGATCGTGTCGTCGGCGCCGGCACGTTTCAGCGCGGGATTGCACGGGTACCAGACCCCGCCGCCGCCGGAATACGCGGTGGTGCCGCCGAACTGGTCGGTAGCCTCCACCAGCAGTACCGAAAGGCCTTCGCGTGCTGCGGTGTAGGCGCCCGCCAAGCCGCCCCCGGAACCCGCGACGACCACATCGACGACCGAATCGAAGTCAGCCATGGCGGCCGCCGTCGAAGCCGCTGTAACCGCCGAAGCCGCCCCGGTAGAACAGCAGGGGACCGCTTTCCTGCTGGGCCCGCAGACCGGTCACCCGTGCGATCACGATCGTATGGTCGCCGGCCTCATGTTCGGATTCGACGTCTGCCTCGATCGACGCGAGCGTGCCGTCCAATGTGGGCGCCCCGTTGGCACCCGGGTACCAGCTGATCCCACTGAACTTGTCGCGGCCACGAACGGCGAATTGTGTGCCCACGCCCACCTGGTGTTCGGCGAGGATATTGACGCAGAGCCGGCCGACGTCGCGGATCGCCGGCCAGCTGCTGGAGGTCTTGGCCGGACAGAACGAGACATATGGCGGGTCCAGTGATACCGATGTCACCGATTGGCAGGTGAATCCGAGCGGCTTGCTGCCATCATGTGCGGTGATGACGGCGACACCGGTACAGAAGTGGCCCAGTACGTGACGCATCGCCGGAGCCTGCGGCATCAGCAGGTCGCCGGGTGGGGTTCGGGTGGTGTCGGCGGGCATGCCTCTCCTCGCGTGGGCGAATTCGTCTGCTTGTCACTGTCGGTCCTGGGGCCCACCGGTGCAACGCGGAATCCCGGTCAGCGGTAGCCGCCGCTGCGGCAAGTGCTGTCGTTGTTAGCCTTGTTCGGTGACCGAATCAGCCGACAATGCGCGCGACGCGTGGAGCGTGTCGCCCACGGGTTGCGCGCTGTTGGGGATGCTTTCGGGCGGAGACGAGCTCTCCGGGTACGACATCAAGAAGTGGTTCAACTGGACCATCCGGTTCTTCTACTCCAGCCCGGCATACAGTCAGATCTATTCGGAGTTGAAGCGGCTTGAGCAGCAGGGGCTGGTCACATCCCGCGTTGATGCCGGGGTTCGCAGTCGACGGATGTACCGGATCACCGACGCCGGACTGGCCGCGGTCACAAAGTGGGCCAACGAGGAACCCGTCGAACCTCCCACGCTCAAGCACAACCCGTTGCTGCGGGTCATTTTCGGTCACCTCATGAAGCCCGGCCGGCTCCGGGAGATTCTCACCGAGCATGTCGCCCACGTCGAGCAGATGCATCGTGCGGCGGCAACCGAGGCCCGTTGGACCGGTGAGGAGCCGGCCTGGTCCTACGCCCGGCTGGCGCTGCGCTGGTCGGAGGAGTACTACGCGGCCGAACGGGAACTGGCGCTGCAGATGATCAAGGACTTGGACGAGGTCGATGAGATCTTCGCCAAGGGCGGTGAAGAGGGTACGAAGTTCCCGGTGCGCGACTACTGGTATGAAGTCGAGCGGCGTATCGCCGCCGAAGACGATCAGACCTAGCGGCCGGGTCGCCCGCTCACTCGAGCTTGCCGGCCGCGTGCTGCGCCGCGATGTATCCGAACACCAGGCCCTGACCGATCGTCGCCCCCGCCCCGGGATAGCTTGCGCCGAAGGCGTTGGCCGCGGTGTTGCCGATCGCGTAGAGCCCGTCGATGGCCGACCCGTCCTCGCGCAGCACCCGCCCGCGGACGTCGGTGCGAAGTCCGCCGCAGGTTCCCAGATCGCTGAGAACCACCTTTACGGCGTAGAACGGTCCGCTGCCGAGGGGACGCAGATTCGGATTCGGGGCGATCGTCGGGTCGCCGTAGTAGCGGTCGTACGCACTCGCGCCCCGACCGAAATCGGTGTCATCACCTGCGGCGGCCAACCGGTTGAAGCGGTCGAGCGTGGCGCCGAACGTCGACGGATCGACACCGATCGCACGCGCCAGGGCCGTTATATCGTCGGCCCGGTGCGCGATACCGGCGTCATACCACGTGGTGGGGATCGGCATCCGCGGGAACAGTTCTGCGGCCATGAGATAGCTGTTGCGGTACCTCTGATCGAAGATCATCCACATCGCCTCGACCGGGTTGCCCGCGCGTTCGCGTTCGAGCAGCTGCTGTCCGAACGACATGTAGTCGACGGCTTCGTTGACGAATCGTTGCCCGTTCTGGTCGACCAGCAGGCAACCGGGAAGGGATCGTTCGGCAAGCATCACCGTCGGCTCGCCGCCGGGCAGCGGCGCGAAAGCCGGAAACCACCATGCCTGGTCCATCAGCGCAGTGCCGGCGCCGCAGGAATCCTGAGCCAGGCGAATGCCGTCGCCGACGTTCCCTTCGGCACCGAGGCTGGCATGCTCGCCGAGCCGCTCGGATTGAAACTTGTGGCGCCAGTCCATCCGATGGTCGAAGCCGCCCGCAGCCAGCACGACACCACGACGGGCGGTGACGGCCACCGGGGTGCCACTGCGGTTCACAACGGCACCGACAACGCGGTTGCCGTCGACAAGCAGCTCGGAGACCGGGGAGTCGGTCCATACCGGGATACCGGCGCGCAGGACGCCGGCGAACATGCCTGCCGCCAACGCCTGTCCGCCCGCGGCGTATCGCCTTCGCAAAGCGAGCCCCCCGATGCCCTGGAAGGCGCGAAGGAGGATCCGGGGCCACGACTTTCGTGGAACCCGGACCATCAGGTTGAGCCAGCGATAGTCAGCGCCGGTCACCGGCATGGGAAACGACGACTTCATCACGCCGGGACGCAACCGGGCCAGTTCCGGGCCGAGCACAGCGGTGTTGAACGGCCGGCATTCGCAGGTGCGCCCGATCGCGCTGCCCCCGGACCTTTCGGGATGATAGTCCGAATAGCCCTTTGCCCATTGAAATTTCATCGGGGTGGTGCGTTGCAGCATCTGAACCGTGGGCCCACCGTAGTAGAGGAAGGCGTGTGCCCGGTCGTGAGCTGACGCCGCGCCGACGACCGAGTCGAGGTAGGTGCGTCCAGCTGCCAGCGTGTCGTCAGACCCGGACCGGGCGAGAATCGGGTTGGCCGGCATCCAGAACGCACCGCCCGAACGCGCCGTCGACCCTCCGACGTACGAGGTCTTCTCCACGATCAGTGTCGACAAGCCCGCCTCATGTGCGGCCAGCGCCGCCGCCATTCCGGTACCAGAACCGACTACGAGCAGATCGACAGTGATGTTGTGTGGATCGGTCACCGACTGATTGTCCGACGGGCAACGACGAGATATCGCCACCCTGCCCGGTCAGTGGAACACCGCCCCGTTCATCACCTCGCGCGGTGCTAGAACCAAAGCAGCTCCTACAGGCGATGAACAGCGAGGATGGCCGGAATGACACCGTCAGAGCACAACGGCTCCGAAGAGGTCCGTGAGATCGAGGCGCAGGCCGCCCCGGCGCGCTACGCGCGAGGCTGGCACTGCCTCGGACTGACCCGTGATCTGGGCGACGGAAAACCGCACTCGATCAATGCCTTCGGCGGCAAGTTGGTGGTCTTCCGCGGCGAGGACGGCAAGATCAATGTCCTGGACGCCTACTGCCGGCACATGGGCGGCGATCTGTCCGACGGTGAGGTCAAGGGCAACGAGATCGCCTGTCCGTTCCACGACTGGCGTTGGGGCGGCGATGGCCGCTGCAAGAAGATTCCCTACAGTCGACGGGTCCCCAAGCTGGCCCGTACCGCAACCTGGCCGACCATGGAGCAGGACGGCATGCTGTTCGCCTGGAACGACCCGGAGAAGAAGGCGCCGCCGCCCGACGTCACGATTCCGCGCATCGAAGGTGTCGGTGGCGACCAGTGGACCGATTGGCATTGGTACAGCACGATCGTCAACACGAATTGTCGCGAGATCATCGACAACATCGTCGACATGGCGCACTTCTTCTACATTCACGGCGGTCTGCCGACCGCCTTCAAGAACGTGTTCGAGGGGCACATCGCCACCCAGTACTACAAGAGTGAAGCGCGACCGGATCTCGGCTCCGGCGAGGGTGCCGCGATTCTCGGAACGACATCGGTGGCGTCCTACTACGGCCCCTCGTTCATGATCGACGACCTCACCTACCATTACGAGCACGGCGATCAACGGACCGTGTTGCTCAACTGCCACTACCCGATTGACGCGAATTCGTTTGTCCTGCAGTACGGCATCACCGTGGAGAAGTCGGAGGGTCTGCCGGAGGATGCTGCGATGCAGATGGCCGTCGCGCTCGGCGACTTCGTGAAGATGGGCTTCGAGCAGGACGTGGCCATCTGGCGGCGCAAGGCCCGCATCGACAATCCGCTGCTGTGCGAGGAGGACGGACCCGTCTACCAGGTGCGCCGGTGGTACGAGCAGTTCTATGTCGACGTCGACGACGTCACCAACGACATGGTTGATCGATTCGAGTTCGAGATCGACACCACCCGTCCCCGTGAGGCCTGGATGAGCGAAGTGCAGGACAACATCGCCGCCAATCGGCTGCCTCGGCTGGTAGGACTGACGACCTCGGAACATGCTTCCTGACAACCGGTTGAGCGACGCGCCGATGACGCCGGTGCGCTGCGGATCGTGCGGCGCCCGGGTACTGGCCCGTAAGAGCAGCTGGGAACAGACCAGTGTGCAATGGAACGGCGCTGCCATGGCCCGGTGCCGGGAACGGCAGAGTGTGGGCGAGCGTCCCTCGGTCTGCGGCGCGGACCTGAGGCCGGGCACCTTCCTGGTGTGCGCACGCCTGCGCGCTTCGATCGAGGAGGCTGTCGGCGCGGGTTCGTTACCCGTGCTTGATGGGCTCTGATCGCCGCCGATGAAAAGGTCCGGTATCACCGCGGGGACAGTGTTGCGACAACCATCGTGGCACCCGCACGCACCGCGCGCTCCAATTCAGCGAAGTCGCCGCTGGCCACCCAATACAGGTAGGCCTGCCGACAGATTTGCACCATCAGGTGGGCGGGCAGCTCGCGGATGAACGGATCATCGCCGAGGTCGTAGCGCGCGCTGAGGAACTCAGAGATCGGCTGCACCAAGCCTTCTCCCCAGTCCAACCACCGGAGGCGATACTGGGGATCGGAGATGATCAACGCCAGAAATTGACGGTCAACCTCAACGTGACCGCGGCGGGGCACCTCGGTACAGAACGCTTCAACCAGTGTGGCGATGCTGTTGCTGGAGGCGGGCGCGTTACGGAGGACCTCTACGCTTAGGTCGCCGAAACTCCGCAATAACGGCATGACGACGTCTTCTTTGACCGGAAAATGCCGGTGAAACGTGCGTGGCGCCACTCCGGCCGCATCGCAGATCCGCTCCACCGTCGCCGATGTGTCGCCATCGGCGAGGAAGATATCGCGTGTGGCCAATGCGATGGACATGCGGAGTTCCTCGCCCCGTCGCTCGGTGAGCGTCAGCTTCCTCACGCACTGCTCCTCTGCTCTGGCGAGTCGCGCATATTCCCAGGTCATCGTAATCGCAGCGGCTCGCATTCTCCCGTGCGGCCGGTACGCACCCGCCCTCCCACTGAGTGGAATTCGTGCCATCAGCCTGGGTTGCCACACCTACATTTGCGGGTGGCAGAAACTGCCACGTATGCAGGATATGCCATCCGCATGCGGGGCGTTCACGGCGCTTGACACCCGGTGGCGGTGCGAGCGGTGTTTGCCGGCTCGGCAATCTCGACGAAAGGAATGAGCTCGATGAGCGAAGCGGTTGAAGAGTTGAACTACAACGACTACACGCACGACTTCACGGGCGAAGTCGGCAACATCCAGGACTTCTCCAGGGATTTCCTCCTTGGGCTGGCCCGCGTCTTCGAAGACACCCTGAACTTCACGACGTACGCGCACGTCACCACCTACGCGGAGAAGGTCGGCATCAACGCCGCCATGGACGTCGCCGCCCGTGTATCGCGCGCCGGCTTGCGTCAGGTGATGCCCATGGGCAGATATATCGCGCCGCCAGGTTGGGACTGGAAAGACGCCCAGTACCAGGCTATTCCGTTCGACGTTCAAACTGAGGACCTCACCAAGCCGGCGTTGCTCCGGCTGATAAGGACTTATTGGGACCAGTACCTCAAGGGGCACAACTACTTCATTGATCAATGGACGAAAATCATTCCCGAAGAGGACGTTTGGCTCGCTCTCCCGGGCATGTACCAGATGATCATCGACTACCAGTACCCCAAGCTGTCGAAGGTCCTCAACATCGAACCGGTGCATGTCGTCGACTACCTCAAGATGGCCTGTATGAGTATCGACGGAACCATGGGTTACGGCGGCGAGTACATCGTCATCAACCCGGACTACGTCGTCCTGAACATGCGCCGCTGCGAGGTGATGCAAAGATACATGGACGAAGGGTTGTACCCGCCGGCTCGAGCCTTTATGAACTGCACATTTGAACAGCGGATCTCGGCGCCGTTCTTTCCCGGTTGTAAGCTCGACATCAATATTCCGCCGCCAGACCTCAAATTCAAAGAGGGCGAGCCATTTTGCGTGTGGACCTATACGCGTGGTGAAGAGAACCACCGACTTGCCGCAGGGGCGCCCGACCCGCGTGAAGCCGCTATCAAGATCGCCAAAGGCCAGGAGGCGAGAAGGGCGCTGAAGTTGGCGAAGGCGCCGGCCGCTCCTGCTTAACCATTGGTGATTTACCGTGGTGTGGTCCTGCCGATGAGGCAGGACCACACCGGAAAGTGGGGCAGCTCAGGCGAGCTGGAAGGCGCTCAACGGCGCTTCTTGCGGATACACCGCAGGGCCGCCGAGGTCGTAGCCCGCGTTCAGTGCGCCGATGAACGCGGCGTCGTGCAGCGGCTCGCTCGGGATGTCGAGTTTGTAGCCCCTTTTGCTCAAGTCATCGACCATCATGTCGATGGCCTTGTCGATCGTCAGATCGTCGGAGTGATCCATGTTCTTCTTGAGCTCGTCGTAGTCCTGGTAGACCTCAGATGACCAGTGCACCAGGAATCGGAGCTCGTCTGTGTGATGGCGTGCGATGACGTCGTCGCCGTTCTTGAGCACCCAGTGGTCGCGGGACTCCGCGTCGCCGGCGAACACCGTGTCGAATGCCAGCCCGGCGGGAACCTGTTGTTCGAGCGGACCGTTCGCCTCGCCCCGGTGCACGAGCATCTCGTTCTGCACCACCACGCCACGGTTGTAGACCGGCGGGAGAATGCGCTCGGGTGCACGCAGCGGGCCGTTGGGCCAGTAGGTGAACCCGCTGCCCTCGTCCAAGGAGAACCACGTGATGACCTGCGCCATCTTGATCATGTAGTCGGCGAACAGGCCGGACTTGCCCATGACGCTGACCAGCCAGGTCGGGGCGTTTTCGTAACGCACACCGCGAAAACTCGGCGAATCGAGATGTCCCGGGTCACGGTTGGCGCACGGGCCGTTGATGTTGAACAACATCATCTGAGGCTTGGCGTACTCGGCGTTCCAATACGACTTGGCCATGTCCAAGAACCCGGCGTTGTAGAAGCAGTCGTGTAGCTCGGGGTAGAGCACTGTGCCGTGATTGGCCAGAAAGCCGCGAAAGGTGGGTGTCAGGAACAGATCCAAGGTCGGAGTGAAGCCCTCCGGAAACTTGCCGCTCATGGTGGCGATGAGTTCTTCGGGGGAGGCGAAGTGCTGCGCGATGATCAGCCGCCACGGCCCGTCCCTGCGGACCACGTCCAGGAGGCGCTCGCGCTGGTCTTCGGTGTAGACATCGGCGATCTCGCGGGGCGGCGAAGCGGGGCGCAGGATGTCGGACAGCTCCATCCGCCGCTCTTCGGTGAGCATCACAGGGACTCCTTTTCTGTAGTTCCGGCGCTGAACCGCACGCCCGTTGCTGGTCTCGATTGTGTGCTGCGCCACCGCCATCCCGAACCCCTTGTGTCCGATCATCGGGACGTCAGTCGGGTGTCAGCCGCGCAACGCAGCTGCCTAGAACGGCATGGGGTGTGCGAATTTGGCGCGTAGCAGCGCGCCTATCTCTGCCATCGCCAACCGTCCTCGTGCGGTCGCCTCCGACCGCATGAGAAAGCCGTGGTAGATGCCCGGGTAGCGGGTGATCGTGGTCTGTACCCCCGCATCGCGCAGCCGGCCGGCATAGCGCTCACCCCAGTCGGTGATCGGGTCGAGCTCCGCGGTGACGACGATGGCCTGGGGTAGGCCGCGCAGGTCGGTGGCGTAGGCCGGGACGCGGCGGACGTCGTGCGGGGATCCCGCACCGAGGTCGGCGAGTTCGTGTAGGTAGACGATGTCGTCGTGGGTCAGCATCGGGGCATCCGCACGGCGAAGAACCGAGTATGCGGCCATGTCGCGGTCCACTCCCGGGTACATCAGCAGCTGGGCGAAGATCGGGGGGCCGCCGTGGTCCCGGATCGCCAGGGCGACCGCCGCGGCCACACCGCCGCCGGCGCTGTCGCCGGAGACGACCAGCTTGCGCGGATCCAGTTTCAGGTCATCCGCATGGGCAGCGGTCCACTCGGTGGCTGCCATCGCGTCCTCGAACTGTGCAGGCGGAGGATTCTCCGGTGCCAGTCGATAGTCGACGGCCACCACCACCGCACCGCTCGCTGCTGCCATCGCCCGGGCCATCGGCTCGAATGAGTGATTGGAGCCCATGACCAGTCCGCCGCCATGGAGGTGGACGATCACCGGCGAGCGCTGCTCAGCGGAGTGCGGCCGGTAGATCCGCAGCGGAATCGGGCCGCCCGGACCTTCGGCCTCGGCGTCGATGATCTCGGCCATCTCGGCCATATCGGGGGGCAGTGGCGCGGATTCCAGGGCTGCGCGCACCACGGCGAGGCCGCGCTGCCGAATCGGCGTCGGCTCGCCGAATGACGCAACCCGGGCGGCGGCATCGGGGTCTAACGCGGGGACGTACGGCCCGTTCACAGCTGGGCTCCTAGTGTTTGGCGGGATCGAAACGGCGTTTGTCGCGCAACGACGGCGGGACCAGGGTGCGCAGCGCTTCGGCCCGCTCGGCCATCGCCGAACGCACATACTCGGGCTGCGTCAACACATAGAACGCGCCTTGAGCGGACTGCTCGAAAATCACTGCGGCGGCGTCGAGAGGATCCATCGCCCCCGCTTTGATCGCCAACATCGCGTCGCGTTGTGAGTCGGCCGCATCGACGTCCGCGCCGTCGACGTCGGCACTTACGCCGCCCGCCGCTTCGAAGATGTTGGACTTCACCGCACCGGGCAGCACCGCCTGGACATGGATGTGGTCGTCATGACCGGCCAACTGGACCTCCAGGCGCAGACACTCGGTCAGCGCCAGGACTGCGTGCTTGCTGACGATGTAGGGGGTCTGCAGGGGAACGGCTGCCACGCCCCCGATCGACGACAGGTTCCAGATCCAGGCCGGTTCGCCGGCGGCGATCATCGTGGGCAGAAAGGCTCGGACGCCGTGGAACACACCGCTGACGTTGATGTCCATCACGCGGTTCCAATTGGCCACCGGCGTATCCCACAGATACCCGAACTGCTCCACGCCGGCATTGTTGACCAGCAGCCGTACCGGTCCGATCTCGCGCTGGGTGCGCTCGGCGAGGGCCGCCAACGCCTCGGGGTCGCGGACGTCGCAGACCACGTCGAGGGCCGCACCGCCGTCGGCGACGATCTCGTCGCGCATCGCCGCAATGGCGGCGCCGTCGACATCGGCTAAGACCACCGACATCCCCAGGCGGTGAGCGTGACGGGCCAGGCCGGCGCCGATACCGGCGCCGGCCCCGGTGATGACGGCGACACCACCGCCGAAGATCTCGGCTGGGCTCGTCTCAGCGGTACGCACCGGTCAGCTGTTCGCCGAGGCATCCGCGGCGCCCTGCAGCCCGGCGCCGGAGAGCGGTTCGGAGTTGGTCGCATCCAGGATGACCGACATCTTGGTGAACTCCAGCTCGCCGGAGCCGCTGGCTTTGCGGCGCACATCGACCTCGGCGATCCCGCTGGACACGGCGAACGGCACGAAGTTCGTCACCTGATTGACGAAGATGTAGAAGCGGGCTGAGGTGATGTCGCCGTCCGTGCCGGTGATGTGCAGGTTGGTGGTGTGATGCCGCAGCGGGTACGGGCTGGCCTGACGGTGCTCGGTCAGCCAGGGAACGATCTCCGCTGCGGTGCTCAGCTCCGCGGCGAGGGATTCTTCGAACGGGCAGGAGCCGGAGTCGCTGCGGCTGAGGTAGACGGCATCGCCGGCGAACGCTGCACCCATCTGCGCGTAGTCGGCCTGATCGTAGTGGTACCAGAACCGGCCGATGAAGTTTTGCAGCTCGGCCAGCGAGATGGCAGCGTCAGTACTCACGAAAGTCGTCTCCCGGTGTCGATCGTGCGGAACCCGAAGGTGGGCTCTTGGGAGTCAACCGGGAATCCGGGGCCGATGGCACGCGGGTAACCGATCAGTGGAACATCGGGTCAGTCGGTTATCAGGCTCCACAGACCGGACGCCCCGGCGGCCAGTGCGGCACGCGTGACCTCCTCGTCCCAGTACCGGACGGATCCGTACTCCGATCGCCAGGCCAGGGCGGCACGGGTGTACTCGTGCAGTCGATGTTCGATGGTGGTACCGATGGCGCCGAAGATCTGGTGGCCGTTTCGGACTGCGACCGAGGTGGCGTGCCCGGCGCAGGAGCGCGCCACGGCGACGAGGAATCCCAAGTTGGATGCCGACCAGTCGCTGGCGACAGCCGCTGCCAGGGCAGCTTCGGTGGCCGCGCGCGCCAGTGCTGCTTCTGCGGCCATATCGGAGATCAGATGCTGGATCGCCTGGAACTTCGACAGCGGCCGGCCGAATTGATGCCGTGCCGCCGCGAATTCGACGGACAACTCGAGGATGCTGTCCAATGCCGCGCAGACCTGGATCGCTCGCACCAAGGCACACTTGCGCCGCAGCTGCGTGACCAGGTCCGTGGTGACCACCTTCCCGCTCAGCGCAGCGATATCGGCGGTGACGGTGTCGCGGGGCTCTCCGATAAGGTTGGCGCCCGCCGTGATTCGCAGGTCTGTGCGATCCACGTCAGCCATGAGGTAGTGCGGTCCGTCCGGCCAGACGGCCACGATCCGGTCAGCCGTCGAGGCCCACGGCACTGCCGTTGCGGTGCCGGCCACATCGAGGATGCAGACGGTGCGTGCGCCCCCGTCGACCGGGGCGCCGACGGCTTCGAGCAGCCAGCAGGCCAACACGTCATGTTCGGCCAACGGGGTGCGTACACCGTGGCGGACCGCCGCGGCGATCAGCTCGGCCGCTTCGTGCCAACCCGCACCGCTTCCCCCGGACCGTTCCGAACCCGACAGTCGGACCAGGCCCAATTGATCCAGACGCGACCATAATTCGATGTCGCGAGTGATCGGTGCGCGGTGCGGCCGGTTTGCGCGGTGCTCCGCCAGCACCGCATCGATCATCTTGACCAGGTCGAGGTCGACGGTGGCGTCCGTGGCTCCAGTGTTGGTCATCGCAGTCCCAATCCGCGCGCGATCACGCCGCGCAGCACCTCGTTCGTGCCGCCACGCAGCGTGAAGCCGGGGCGTTGATCCACCGCGGAACCGACCAGCTCGCGGTACCGGGATCCGATGGTCGAGTCGTCGCCGGCGTACAGGTCGGCGAAATCGGCGATGTCGCCTTCGGTAGTCGTGCCGAGCACCTTGACCACAGCGGCCGCGACGTCGGCGGGCTCACGCCGTTCCAGAGCGCCGGCCACAGCGGTGGACATCCGGTGCAGCCCCGCAACCCTGGCCACCAGACGACCCAGGTCGGCATCGCGGCCGATCGCCTGGCCGGCCATCACTTCCGCGGAAGCGGCCAGCAGCGGGAAAGTGGAGAGCAGTCGCTCGGGTCCGCTGCGCTCGAAGGCGAGTTCGGACGTGACCTGGTGCCACCCATCGCCGATCGCACCGAAAACCATGGTGTCGGGTACGAATGCGTCATCGAGGATGACTTCGTTGAAGTGGTGCCCGCCGTTCATCGAGATGATGGGCCGTACTTCGACGCCGGGGTCGGCGAACCGCACGATGAACTGGCTGAGTCCGGCGTGCCGGTGAGCGGGATCGACCGGCGCGGTGCGAGCGAGCACGATGAACGCGTGGGCGCGGTGTGCTCCCGACGTCCAGACCTTGGTGCCCGTCAAGCTCCAACCGCCGTCGGTCGCAACCGCACGGGTCCGCACGCTGGCGAGATCCGAACCGGAGTCCGGCTCGCTCATGCCGATACCGAAGAAGCACTCACCGGCGGTGATCTTCGGCAGGAACTCTCGCTTGTGTGCTTCGGTGCCGTACTTCAGCAGTGCGGGGACGATCTGTCGATCGGCGATCCAGTGCGCCGCCACCGGCGCGCCGGCCGCCAGCAGCTCCTCGGTGACGACGAATCGCTCCAGAAACGAACGTCCATGTCCGCCGTATTCTTTCGGCACGGTCATGCCCAACCAGCCCCGGGCGGCCAGCGCCCGGGTGAAGTCTTCGTCCCAACCGCACAGCCAGGCATCCACCGACGGGGTGAAACGGCCCGCCGCGAGCTGTTCGGCGACAAATGCCCGGACTTCGGCTCGCAGTGCAGCGGTGTCCGCCGACTCCGCGGTCGCCGCGGGGACCAGGCGGGGGAGGGCCATCAGACGCTCCGCCACTGGGCGATGCGCCGCTCATGCTCGGCGTCGCGGTGCGCCAGGGGCTGCATCGCTGCGGCCATGGCCAGCGTGGATTCCAGCAGACCGGTTCGTGATTCCTGCAGCAGACGCTTGGCCATCCGCAGGGCATGCGGGGGATTCTTGACGATCCGCTCCGCGAGCCCCATCGCTGCGCTCATGAGATCTTCGTGGGGGACCACTCGGCTGACCAGCCCCCACGCGTGGGCGGTGGCCGCATCGATGCGGTCGCCGGTCAGGGTCATCTCGGCGGCCCGCTCGTAGCCGATGGCCCGTTGCAGAAACCAGGTGCCGCCGTCGCCGGGGACAAGCCCGATCTGTACGAAACTCTCGGCGAAAGAAGCACGTTCGGAGGCGATCCTGATGTCGCACATCGTGGCCAGATCGCAGCCGGCGCCGACCGCCGCGCCGTTGACCGCCGCGATGATCGGAACCTCGAGACGCGCCAGCGCTCGTGGTAGGCGCTGTATTCCGTCGACGTAGGCGTAACGCTGCTCGATTGCTTCCAGCCCGAACATGCCCTCGTGGTTGGCCATGTCTTTGACGTTGCCGCCGGCTGAGAAGATCTTTCCGGCGCCGGTGAGGATCACCGCCCGCACGCCGGTATCGGAATTGGCGGCATCGACTGCGCCCTCGAACGCGGTGATGAAGTCCTGGTCGGTGATGGCATTGCCCAGGTGCGGCAGGTTGATGGTCCACACCTGCACGGCGCCTTCGGGCGCGATGACCAGCGGACCGGTTGTTGTGCTCATGATGGGAATACCTCGATTCTGGCTTGCGGAGCTGGGTCGTCGCGGTCGGGCGCTGATCAGGGCAACTGCAGTGACTTGATCTGCAGGTACTCCTCGAACCCGATTCGCCCCAGCTCCCGTCCGATCCCGGATTTCTTGTAGCCGCCGAAGGGTGCCGCGGGGTTGTACTTGCCGCCGTTGACATCGATCTGACCGGACTCTACCTGGCGGGCGAAGGCGATCGCGGTGTCGTCGTCGGCCGCCCATACCGCACCCGATAGGCCGTAGGGCGTGCCGTTGGCGATGCTCAGCGCCTCGTCGGTGTCGCGGAACGGAATGACGGCCAGCACCGGCCCGAACACCTCTTCCTGGCCCAGTTCGGAGTCCGGGTGGACGTCGGCGAAGACGGTGGGGGCGATGTAGTAGCCCACGTCGGGCAGCTTGTGGCCGCCCCCGGTCAGGAGGCGGGCGCCATCGCGCGGCGCCCGCTCGATGAAGCCGAGCACCGATTGATACTGAGCTTCCGAGGCCGACGGACCGAGCCGGGTGCCCGGATCCCAAGGGGCCCCGACCGAGTACTTCGAAACCGCGGCCTGCACCAGATCCAAGGCTTCACTGTATCGGGACAGCGGCACCAGCATCCGGGTCCAGGCCATGCAGGTTTGGCCACCGTTGAGGAAGGCATTTCCGACGCCGACCTTGATCGCGGTGGCCAGGTCGGCGCCGTCAAGGATCACGTTGGCCGATTTGCCGCCGAGCTCCAGCGCAACCTTCTTGATGGACTTGCCGGCCAGTTCCCCGACTCGGCTTCCCACCGCGGTGGATCCGGTGAACGAGACGAAGTCCACATCGGGATGACTCGACATCCGCTCGCCGATGATCCGGCCGGGTCCCGATACCAGGTTGACCACCCCCGGCGGCAGACCCGCATCCGCGATCGCGTCGACGAACTCGAATACCGACAGGGGAGCCTCGTTGCTGGGTTTGAGCACGACGGTACAACCGGCTGCTATGGCGGGCAGGACTTTGGCGACCACTTGGTACAGCGGGTAGTTCCACGGTGTGATCGCCGCGACTACGCCGTAGGGCTCCCGCACCACCAGTGAATTGCCGATCCGCTCCTCGAATTCGAATGTGGCCAGGGCCTCGGCGAATCCGCGAGCGACGGCAAGCGGTACCTGCGTCTGCACGCCCTGTGCGATGCGGATCGGGGCGCCCATTTCACGCGTGATGGTCTCGGCGATGTCGGGCAGTCGCCGTTGCATTGCGGTGATCACCGCATCGAGACGCTCTCGCCGTTCCGTGACGCTGATCAGCGGATCGAACGCGGCGCGTGCCGCGGTGACCGCGGCGTCGACGTCGGCTTCGGTACCGCTGGGGACATGGCCGCAGACCTCCTCCGTCGCCGGGTCGATCACCTCGACGATGCCCGTGCCGTCGGGTTGCACCCATTGCCCGTCGATGAAGAGCTTGGTGCGCGTGTAGTCGTGGTTGTTGCTCATGGTTGCTCTCCGCTCATCTGCGTTTCTACGGGACGATGCTGGCGCGGACATCGCGTTTGCCTTCGGCGGCGGCGAAGGCTTCGTTGATGTCGTCGAGCGAGTAGCAGGCGGAGGCGAGCCGTTCGAAGGGCAATCTGTGCTGATGCTCCGCCAGGAAGTCCAGGGCCCGAGACAGCACGGCCGGGTCATAGAGCGAGACCCCGACCATGGTCTTGTTGCCGAAGACGAAACGAGACGGGTCGAACTCGAAAGACTTGCCGATGTTGATGTTGCCGATCTCGACATAGCGGCCGAACTGGCCGAGCAGCTTGAGGCCCTCGTCGATCGCCGAGGGATGACCGACCACTTCGACCACCACGTCGGCGCCCTGCCCGTCGGTGAGTTTGCGGACGAGCTTGGCGCGTTCCTTCTCAGTGGTGACTTCGGTGATGTCGATGACGACGTCAGCGCCGAACGTCTTGGCCAGTTCGAGTCGCTCCGGGATGCCGTCGATGGCGATTACCTTGGCGGCGCCGCGGGCCTTGGCCACTGCGACGGCATACAGGCCGAGCGCGCCTGCGCCCTGGACGACCACGTACTCGCCGAGCTGCTGATCAACCCGTTCCAGCCCGTACATCACCTGCGACAGAGCGCAGTTGGCGCCGGCCGCGATCTCGTCGGAGACGGAGTCCGGGACGGTGTAGACCACCGCGCCGGCCGGTAGCAGGAAATAGTCGCCGTAGCCGCCGACGAAGTACGGCGGTTCATCGGCGCGGCCCAGCATCGCCATCTTGAGGTTCAGGCAGGCGTTGCGGCGCCCGGCCAGACAGTTGCGGCAGGTGTGGCAGCAGAAGAAGTACGGGAAGACCACTCGGGTGCCGACGCTCAGCTGCCTGCCGTTGGAATCAGCGGTGACGCCCTCGCCGAGTTCGGACACCGATCCGACCATTTCGTGACCGAGAACCGTGGGAAGCTGGCCGCCCAGGCCGCGGGTGGCGAAGGTTCCGTGCCAGGCGTGCACATCGGAGCCGCAGATGTTGGCCCGGGTCACTTTGATCAGGATCTGGCCCGGGCCGACTTCGGGCAACGGGACCGTGTCGATCTCGAACGGCTTTCCGGGTTCGTCGAACCGGGCGATGCGACCCGTGTTTTGGCGTGGACTCACGGCTGAGTTCCTTTCATGCGAAATCAGATTCGATGTCAGGCGCCCGCTGCGGTGGTGCCGTCGCAGCCAGAACCGGCGCAGTGCCCGTGCCGGAGGCTATCCGTGGCCCGGTCGCCGGGCCCAGGGTGTTTCCCGCCCAGCGGTCAGTGCAGGCACGAACCAGATCACAGTGACTGGTGGGCGCGCCCGCGAGCAATCACTGATTGAATCAGTGATTGAAGTCTGATCTAATGCTGCTATGACCGGCACCGAGACCTCCACTCGCGAGAAGCTGCTGAACGTGACCGAACGACTGTTGCTCGAATCCGGCTATGAGGCGGTGTCGGTCCGTGCCGTTTGCGTCGCGGCCGGGGTGAATCCGGCCGCGGTGCACTACCATTTCGGATCGAAAGTGGGGTTGGTGACGGCGCTGTTAGAGGCCCGTTTGGGCCCACTGTGGGCAGAAGCGCTGCCTGAGGTCACGGCCGACTATGTGATGCCGATCGGTACCGCGGTCCAGATCGTGGTGGATCCGATTGCGACGCTGGCCGCCGATCCGGCAGGGCGGCTGTATCTGCACCTGTTGGCGCGTCTGCTGTTGGCCCGCAATGAAATCGAGTGGACCAGAAAATGGTTCACGGTGACACCCTGGGCGCGCATACTGTCCGCCCAGGTGGCTGGATTGAGTGAGCGAGATGCCGCACGCCGGTGGATGATGGCGTTCGAGCTGATCTTCGTGCAGTTCGGTGACCCGCTCGCCGGCGACCGTCGACTCACCGATGAGCAGGTGATGGCCCTGCGAGATTTCGTCACGGCGGGGCTCTCAGCGCCGGTGGCCCGCCCGTGAATACCGTGGCCGCCGACGTCCTCGGTAAGGCGACGCTTGGGCCAGTCACGCTGCGGAACCGCGTCATCAAAGCGGCGACTTTCGAGGCGCGCACGCCCGGCGGCGCCGTCACCGGCGACCTGATCGACTTCCATCGTGCTCTCGCCGCAGGCGGCGTCGGGATGACGACCGTGGCTTACTGTGCTGTGTCGCCGGAGGGGCGAACTGAACGGGACCAGATCCTCATGGCGCCGGAGGCAGTCGACGGGCTGCAGCGCTTGACCGATGCCGTCCGTGCCGAGGGTGCCGCTGTGTGTGCACAGTTGGGGCATGCCGGTCCCGTTGCGAACGCCCGGTCCAACGGGCTGCCTGCGGTCTCCCCGAGCAGACTGTTCAGTCCACTCGGGATGGCATCCAGCCGCCGTCCGGATGCCGACGACCTGAGCCGGATCGTCGCCGACCACGCCAGAGCGGCGGCCTTGGCGGCTGCGTCCGGCTTTGATGCGGTGGAGCTGCATTTCGGACACAACTATCTCGTCAGCTCATTCTTCAGTCCGCTGCTGAACCGTCGCCGCGACGGTTACGGCGGCAGCCTCATGAATCGAGCCCGGTTAGCCCGCGAGATTGCCTTAGCGGTCAGAGAGCGTGTCGGACACCGCATAGCGATCACCGCGAAACTCAATATGGCAGACGGTATTCGAGGTGGCCTGCGCCTGGAAGAGGCCTTGCAGATCGGTCGATGGCTGCAAGATGACGGTGCGCTGGACGCGCTTCAGCTCACGGCGGGCAGTTCGCTGCTCAATCCGATGTACTACTTCCGAGGCCGAGCGCCCCGCACCGAATTCGCGGCAGCTTTTCCGCGCCCGCTGAGCTGGCTCCTGGCTACCGCTGGCCGGCGCTTCCTACGTCAGTACCCGTTCGAAGAACTCTATCTACTCGACATGGCTCGTCAGTTCCGGCATGAACTGAGCATGCCGTTGATTCTGCTCGGCGGCATCACCGACCGTCGCAGCATGGATCGGGCGATGAGCGAAGGATTTGATTTCGTAGCGATGGCCCGAAGCCTGCTGCGAAACCCGTATCTGGTCAAAAGTATCGAGGCGGACGCAGATACGAGCTCGCTGTGCACGCATTGCAACAGTTGCATGGTGACGATCTTCGAGCGGACTCGTTGCGTTCTGCGCCCTACCGGGATGGACCGGGATCCCCTGCCCCTGCCGCAACCTCCTCAGCGCTGAACCGTTCGCGTAACAGGCGTTTGAGCAGTTTCCCACTCGGATTCTTGGGCAACGAGTCGACGAAGAACAGCTGCTTGGGCGTTTTGAATCCGGCCAGATGCGCACGGCAGTGGCCGAGGAGTTCGTCTTCGGTGATCAGGATTCCGTCGCGGACCACCACGGCGGCGACCACCGCTTCCACCCAACGCGGGTGAGGCAGCCCGAATACGGCGACTTCCTGAACGCCGGGATGCCGGTAGATGACCTCTTCGACTTCGCGGCTGGCGACATTCTCGCCGCCGGTCTTGATCATGTCCTTCTTGCGGTCCACGACATGCAGCAGTCCGTGCGCGTCGTAGTAGCCGAGATCGCCGGAGTGGAACCAGCTGCCGCGGAACGCATCCGCCGTCTTCTCTTCGTCGTCGAGGTAGCCGAGCATCAGATGCGGACTTCGATGAACGATCTCGCCGACGACGCCGGGGTCGACGGGGATGTTGTCCTCGTCGACGATCGCCGTTTCCACATTGATCACCGGTCTCCCCGCAGAGCCGGCGTGGGTGTCCTGCTCCTCAGGTCCCAGAGCCGATGCCAAGGGGGCCATCTCGGTCTGGCCGTAGAAGTTCCACAACCGCAGTTCGGGCAGCCGTTCGCGCATCTCGGCAAGGATCTCGGCGGGCATCGCCGAGGCGCCGTAGTAGCCCTTACGCAGACTGGACAGGTCCACCTGTTTGAGGAGCGGGGATCGCAGCAGCGAGATCCACACTGTTGGTGGCGCAAAATAGCTGGTGGCGCTGTATGTTTCGATCGACCGCAGCACCAGTTCGGGTTCCGGTCGCGGCAGAATGACGCTGGTGGCGCCGAGGTAGACGGCGGGGATCAAGAAGTTGTCCAGCTGCGCGCAGTGATACAGCGGCAGGGAGTGGACCACGATGTCGGTGCCTGTCATCGAGCCGGCGATGATCGAACTGATGTAGTTGCCCATCAGACTTCGGGTGGAATGCATCGCGCCTTTGGGGTGCGACTCCGTACCGCTGGTGTACATCAGCCGAATGAGCTGATCGTCGGCGACGTGCGGTCGGGGCGCGGTGGACGTGGTCTGCAACCATCGGCTGAAGTCGTCCCAGCCCGATGGCAGGGTTTGTCCGGGGAGGGCAAAGGCGGCCGTCGTTCGCACGTGGCCGCCGAGCCGCATCGCGGTGGCGGCGGTGGACGCCAGGTCGGCTTCGGCGATCAGGCCCACCGCTCGGCTGTGCTCGAGGATGAACGAGATCTCCTCGGCGGTCAGCATGAAGTTGATCGGTATCAACACCACACCCGCTCGTGCGGTGGCGAAAGCCAGCACCGCGTACTGCCAACAGTTGTGCGACAGCACCGCGACACGGTCACCGCAGCGCAACCCGTTGTCCTGCAACGCCGCCGAGGTGCGATCGACCAGGCGCTCGAACTCGGCGAAAGTCAGGCGGACATCGCCGTCGATCACAGCGATCTTGCCCGGCTGTTTGCGCGCCGAGCGTCGCGGGATGTCACCGAGTGCGTGACTGCGTGCCGCGGCGAGCATGTCATCCAGCTCGTTCATGGCCTGGACTGTAGGGCCGGCGGGCGGGCCCCCGCCAAGCCACGTCCCGCTGAGTAGACAGGACGCGGGCGGACAGCAGCGGGCGGACACATACTCAGGCCTCGAGCAAGGAGGTTCGATGACGACCGACGCGACCGTGTCAGCCGACCATAGGGGTTCGGATCCCGGCGAACTGCGGCATTATCTGGGCCAGGCCGACGCCGGAGTGCTGGTTGCGGTGCTGGCGCAACTGTCCGGAGACCCCGCCGTGGTCGACCGGTTCGCCGGCAAGATCTCGTTCGAGCCCGACCCCCCGGAGCAGGTCGGTGTCACCGACCCCGAGACTCGCGAGGCGCTGGTGGAGTCGGTGATCGAAGCGCTCGGTCGTCCGCGTCCGGCAAGCGCGCTGCCCAGCGACGATCCCGGACTTTTTGCCCGGATCGCGCCACTGGCACTGGGCACCGAAGTGGGTGACGAGTATGTGGGGCTGTTGTTGGAGCAGGGCGGGTTTCACCCGTCACAGCCGGTGCTGCCGCGTACCGCCGAGCTCCCGAAGGAGTTCAAAGTCGTCATTGTCGGCGCCGGAATTGCCGGTATGGCCGCTGCCCTGGAATGCGCTGCCGCCGGAATCGAATACGAGATCATCGACCGCAACGACGAGGTGGGCGGCACCTGGTACACCACCGTCTACCCGGGCATCGGTGTCGACACCCCGTCGGCTTACTATTCGCTGTCGCGCGACATCAACGCCGCGTGGTCGAGCTACTATCCGCAAGGCGCTGAGTATCAGAAGTATCTGGAGTCGGTTGCCACGGAAAACGATCTGCGCAGCCATACCAGGTTCAGCACCGAGGTCGAGGCGCTTTGGTGGGACGAGCAGCTCAACAAGTGGCAGGTGCACACCGCTGGTCCCGACGGCGCTCGCGAGGTCGGCTACGCCAACGTGGTGATCCCGGCAGCCGGTTACCTCAACCGTCCGCGACTGCCCGACATCGACGGCGCAGCCTCCTTTGGCGGCGTGAGCATCCATTCCGCGCAATGGGACCCGAACCTTGACCTGCGCGGCAAGAAGGTGGCGATCATCGGGGCCGGCTGTACCGCGGTACAGATCGTCGATGCCTGCGTCGGCGACGTCAAGCATCTGACGGTGTTCCAGCGGCAGCCGCATTGGGTGGCGCCCCGCAAGCGCCTGACCGATGACGTGCCCGAACACCGCAGGTGGCTCAACACGAATATCCCGTTCTACGCCAACTGGACTCGCCTCAAGTCGTTCTGGGGAACCGCCGACAACAACTATCCCGTTATCGTGCGAGACCCCGAGTGGGCGGCAGACCACCTGTCGATCTCACCGGCCAACGACCGGCTGCTGCAGATGTGCCTGGACTACATCGATCGGGTCTTCGGCGCCGATTCAGAGCTGGCGAAGAAGGTCACCCCCGACTTTGCGCCGTACGGCAAACGCATCATCCGCGACCCCGGTGGCTACTACCAAGCCTTGACCGAGTCCCATGTCGATGTCGAGGCCAGCGAGCCGGCTCGGGTCAACGAGCGTGGAATCGTCACTCAAGACGGTCGGCAGATAGACCTGGACGTCATCGTCTACGCCACCGGCTACCACCTGGATTTCTTGTCGACAGTGGATATCCGCGGTCGCGACGGCATCAGGCTCAATGAGGTCTGGGGCGCCAGCCCGAGCGCATACCGGGGCGGCATGGTGCCCGGTTTCCCCAACCTGTTCATCTCGTCGGCACCGAACTACAGCCCGGGTCATGGCGCCGGGCATAACTTCGGCGTGGAGGTGATGGTCCACTTCGTGATGGAATGCCTGCAGCTCATGGCGTTGCGCGGCGTCGCGACCATTGAGGTGACGCCGGAGGCGTTCACCGGCTACGTCGGACAGATCGACCAGGCGATGGCAGACACCGTCTGGTGCCACACACCCACCGCGCACACCTACTATCGCTCCGGCGGTGGGCGGATCGTGACCGCGTTCCCGTTCCGGCTGATCGATGTGTGGCAGAGTCACCGTGCGCCGATCGAGGAAGACCTCATCCTTCGATGACACGACTGCTCAGTGGAAGAACAGCATTGGTGACGGGCAGCAGTCGCGGGATCGGACGGGCGATCGCGCAGCGGCTGGCAGCGGAAGGGGCGACGGTCGCGGTGACCGCGCGCTCCCATCAGGCTTCGCCGTCGACACGCGCGGGGCAGACCGAGGCCTTGCCGGGCACGATCGACGAGACCGTCGCGCTTATCGAGGCGGCCGGTGGTAAGGCCTTCGGCATCGCCGCAGACTTGGAGGATCGACAGCAGCGAGCCGGGTTGGTCGACAACGTGGTCGAGCGAACCGGTCGCATCGACATCTTGGTCAACAACGCCGGATATGCCGACTACGACGTGGTCGAGAACATGTCGATGGCGACCTTCGACCGCACCGTCGAACACTACCTGCGCACGCCGTTCGCGCTGACCCAGGCGGCGATCCCGCACATGCGGCGACAGGGGGCGGGTTGGATCGTCAACATCGGCTCTGTCACCGGGCTTGCCCCGGTCCGGCCCTACCGCGAATACAACAAGTCGGCCGGTGACGTCGTGTACGCGTCGATGAAGTCCGCCTTGCACCGATTCACCCAGGGGGTGGCGGCCGAACTGCTGGACTCCAACATCGCCGTGAACGCCGTCGGACCGTCAAGCGCCGTGCGCACCCCCGGTGCGGCCGCCCTGATACCGGATTCGTTTCCCACCGAGCCGGTGGAGTACCTGGCCGAGACGGTCTTGGCGATGTGCCACCTTCCGGCGGCGGAGCGCACCGGACTGGTGGCCTTCAGCCTGCACTACCCGTGGTCGCAGAAGCTGGCAGTGCACAGTCTCGACGGGGCAACGGTGCTTCCGCCCCTGGAACCTCCGCAGACCGCCAATCCGAACATCCTGCCCGCCGGGCTGTGACGGCGTCAGGGCCCTAGAACGCCACGGTCCGTTGTGCAGAAGCTATGGCAGACGCGCTCGCGAACGATCACGTCGGTGGTCTCAGGATCGAACCAACGGTCCACCACTGCCCAGTGGATCGGGTGCATCAGATACGGGCTCACCAGCCCGGCCACATCGGTGAACTCCTGCTCGAACACATGCGTCCAGGCGGTGGTGCCCGTCGCCTCGCCCACTGTGCTCAGCTGCCATGCGCAGATGGTGCTGACATAGTCGGCCATCGACTTCAGCTCAGCCTCGAATCGGGCCACGGTCTGCGGTGGTGTCTCCGGCTCTACTCGCAGCAGGAGCGTCCGATAGACCGTACCGGTCCGGCCCGTGCTGGTCGGGCGGCCTCGGTACGTGGCGCCGTTGACCCGCGTGATCGCAGCATCGTCCAGCGCTGCGGCAAACCGTGACTCGACACTGCGCCAGACCGGCTCTTCGGAGAAGCGCAGGTGCACCACGATGTCGCCACCATTTCGCGAGCCGGGCTCGGTTGGTTCGATGACCCAACTCAAGGCGCCGCTGTGTTCGGCCAACGCTCGCAGGCCGGCCAGCACCCGGTCGAGTTCGCCCGGCTCGACGTCGAGGAGTCTGGTTACGTTAAACATCGGCTTCGCCCTCGAGCGCACACAGCATGTCGACATCTGTTGCCGCGGCCGCAACCGAGCGGGTGCGCGCGGCCACCAACTCATCGATCTCCGACCACCATTGACCCAGCCGGGGATCACTGCGGCCCTGCCAGGTCATCTGCCACCAGGCCAGCGGGCCGGGCAACGCCCACGTGATCGTGACGGTGTTCGACTCGTCGTCGAACCAGATGGGCGGACTGACCAGCACACTTCGCAGGGTCATCCCGCGATGCGTGGCCCCGGGCGCATACTCGGCGAGGTAGCGATCGACGAACCGTCGCGCTTGCCCCGGTTTGGTCAGCACACGGTCGATGACGAAGACCTCACCGTCAGCCATGCGACCAGGCTAGGGGCGGGCCGGTCGTGAGACCGACTGTAGTCCCGGACATCGGGAGACAGGCGTTGACGGACGCCGTCGACAGCGAGGACGGTTAGGCGATGAACGATCTCAGCCCGAATCCGTTCGCGCCGGCTCAGCTCGGTCCGGTCCGACTGCGCAATCGCGTCATCAAGGCCGCGACATCCGAAGGCCGTTCACCCGAGGGGCGGGTCACCGACGATCTGATCGATTTTCACCTGAGCTTTGCCAGGGGCGGGGTCGGCATGACCACGGTCGCATACTGCTGCGTGTCCAAGCAGGGGGCCAGCGCGCCGGGGCAGATCGTGATGGACGCCAAGGCTCTGCCGGGCCTCAAGAAGCTCACCGACGCGGTGCATGAGGCGGGCGCCGCCATCTCCGCTCAACTCGGCCATGCCGGTGTGGTCGCCCAGAAGAAGCTGACCGGCGTCACCGCGATCGCGCCGAGCCGCTTTGTCAATCCCACCTCTTTCGCCTATTGCCGGGAGATACGGCGCGATGAGATCGTCGACGTCATAGATCAGTTCGGCGCTGCGGCGCAGGTGGCAGTCGACGCGGGTTTTGACGCCGTCGAACTGCATTTCGGCCACCTGTATCTGCCCAGCTCGTTTCTTTCGCCCCTGATCAACCGGCGCAAGGACGAGTACGGGGGCGATATCGACAACCGGTCGCGGTTCGTGCGGGAGATCGCGCGTCGCGTCCGCGAGGTCGTCGGCGAGCGGATCGCCGTCATCGCGAAGTTGGACATGGACGACGGGTTGCCCGGCAGCATCTGGATCGACGAGGCGCTGCGCACCGCACAGCTTCTGGACGCCGACCGGACACTGGATGCCATCGAATTGACCCAGGGCTCATCGGTGTTCAAACCGATGTACCTTTTTCGCGGTGATGTGCCGGTGCGCGAGTTCGCCCGAGTGATGCCACCTGCGCTGCGCCCCGGCGTACGTGTGATGGGTAAGTGGGCGATGGGCAACTATCCGTATGAGGACCTGTACATGCTGCCCGCAGCACGTCAGTTCGTGCCGATCATGGTTAACACCAAGCTGATTCTTCTCGGTGGCATCACCAACCGTGACCATCTGGTGACCGGCATGCGTGAGGGCTTCGACTTCATGGCGATGGGCAGGGCACTGCTGCGGGAACCGGATCTGGTCAACAAGATGATCGGCGATCCCGAGGTGCGCAGCCGCTGCAACCACAACAACAAGTGCATGGTGACCGTTTTCACGCGCACGCACTGCGTCCTGGACCCACAACAGCGCTATGGCCAAGCCGCGCCCATGAGCGTGCCGTCCGAAGACCCGTCGGCTACCTCGTGACGGACGGGCCCAGGAGCCCGATCAGTGATGCGCACGCCTGGGCCCGGGCCCGGTGGCAGATGTCGAGGCTGGGCATGGTCATGAAGCCGTGCACACCGCCTTCGAAGTAGCGCACCACCGTGGGAACACCCGCGCCGCGCAGCGCCTCGGAGTAGGCGCGTCCCTCGTCGCGCAGCGGGTCATGGCCCGCTATCACCACCACCGCCGGCGCCAGCCCGGACAGGTCCGTGGACTTTAGGGGAGACGCATAGGGGTTGGACCGATCGGCGACGCTGGGCACGTATTGATCCCAGTACCACTGCAATGCGGGCTTCGGGTTGTAGTAGCCGCGGCCGAACTGACGGTAGGACGGCGTGTCGAAGTCGGCAGCGATGACCGGGTACAGCAGCAGTTGACCGTTCAGCTGCAGCTGGCCGCGGTCGCGTGCCATCAAAGCGGTGACGGCCGCAAGGTTGCCTCCGGCGCTGTCGCCGCCGACCAGCAGCCTGTTCGGGTCGCCGCCGAGTTCGGTGATGTGCTCTGCCGCCCAAACGGTGGCCGCATAGACGTCCTCGGCCGCGGCGGGCCACCGTCCTTCTTCGGGTGCACGCCGGTAGTGCACGGAAACCACCACGGCAGGAATCTGATTCGCAAAGTCACGGCACAGGTCGTCGTGGCTGTCCAGGTCGCAGAAC